>DAORJS010000016.1:9203-20062 GCA_035439185.1 Chitinophagaceae bacterium | reverse complement strand
AAACTGCCACCCTTAAGCTTCAATTTGCCGGTGGTATGAATGATGAACCGTCAATTGAATACGCCAACCCAGGCCCCGCATTTTACTTCGTACTTTGAATTTCCAACTTCGTACTTCGTATTTCGTACTTTGTACTTCCTTTTCCATTCTTCTCCATCCTCTCATCTCCCTTTGTTCAGGTTTCGCTTACCTTTGCCCTATCTTAAATATTTTTAATTAACGACGATGGCAGCCCGTACAGACCTTTTTACCAGTCCTGATTATTTCGGACTGGATGAACTCCTCACCGAAGAGCATTTACTGATCCGTGAATCCGTGCGTAATTATGTAAAGAAAGAAATCTCTCCGATCATTGAAGATTATGCACAGAAAGCGGAATTCCCTCAGCAGATTGTTAAGCAACTGGGAGACCTCGGTTGTTTTGGCCCAACCGTTCCGGTGGAATATGGCGGGGGCGGACTGGATTATATCGCCTATGGCCTCATGATGCAGGAGCTGGAAAGAGGGGATAGTGGAGTTCGTTCAACCGCATCTGTACAGGGTTCGCTGGTGATGTTTCCGATTTACCAGTATGGCAGTGAAGAACAGCGGAAAAAATACCTCCCCAAACTCGGCAGCGGGGAATGGCTGGGTTGTTTTGGTTTAACCGAACCCAACCATGGAAGTGATCCTTCCAGTATGTTATCCAATTTTAAAGATGCCGGCGATCATGTGATCCTGAACGGTGCCAAGATGTGGATCAGTAATGCGCCCTATGCGCATGTAGCGGTGGTTTGGGCCAGAAATGAAGCTGGTGAAATTCATGGGATGATCCTGGAGCGGGGCATGGAAGGTTTTTCAACGCCAACCACACACGGTAAATGGAGCCTCCGCGCATCTGCAACAGGTGAACTGGTTTTTGACAATGTAAAAGTGCCGAAGGAAAATATTTTTCCCAATGTGAAGGGACTAAAAGGACCACTGGGTTGTTTAACCAAGGCGCGTTATGGAATCGCCTGGGGTGCAATCGGTGCGGCGATGGATTGTTATGATACTGCCCTTCGCTATTCCAAAGAGCGGGAGCAATTCGGTAAACCAATCGGCAGTTTTCAGTTACAGCAGAAAAAACTCGCTGAAATGCTCACCGAAATCACCAAGGCCCAGCTGTTGAACTGGAGATTAGGGGTATTGATGAGTGAAGGGAAAGCCAGTCCGCAACAAGTGAGCATGGCCAAAAGAAATGCCTGTGAAGTCGCCACCAATATTTGCCGGGATGCCAGGCAGATGCTTGGCGGAATGGGAATCACCGGTGAATACCCGGTTATGCGTCATATGATGAACCTCGAAAGCGTGATTACTTATGAAGGCACACATGATATTCATTTGCTGATCACAGGGATGGATGTGACAGGGTTTAATGCGTTTAAGTAAATGTGGGAATGTGGGAATTTGGGAATGTGAGGATGTAGGAATGTGGGAATGTGGGGATGTGGGAATGTGAGGATGTGGGAATGTGAGAATGTGGAGATGTGAGAAATGTGAGGATGTGGCAAATGTGCGAATGTGGGCTCCAAAAGCATAAGGATGAAGGAATGAGCACCTGCATTTCTGATATTCAATTTTATTCTTAATTTCACATACTTGTATTTTCACATTTCCATATTTTCACATTCTCACATTTATCACATTTCCACATTTTCTCTTGAAAATTTTCCTCATAGGCTTCATGGGCTCCGGTAAATCCTACCTCGGCCGCCTGCTCGGACAAAAACTGGGAATTCCTTTTTTTGATCTCGATGAACAGGTAACGACACATGCCGGAAAATCAATCCCTGAAATTTTTGATACAGAAGGAGAGGAGCATTTCCGGCTGCTTGAAAAAGAAGTCTTGTTCATGATTACCGAAAGCCATGATAGTTTTATTCTGGCTACCGGTGGAGGGACACCTTGTTTTTTTAACAATATAGACTATATGAACCGCTCCGGCACCACGGTATGGATTCATACTTCTGTAAATGTATTGTTTGAGCGGCTCGTAAAAGAAAGACCCGGCCGCCCGCTGATCCGTAATCTAACGGATGAGCAGCTCATGGCCTATATCTTCCGGAAATACGCTGACCGGAAAATTTATTATGAGCAGGCGACCCTGACCATTGATGAAGAACCGGTGGATATTGATAAACTTGTTGAAACCATTTTTCATGCATAAAAAATTTCTGGCCATTGGGGCAGGACTCAGTGGTCTGGCAGTAGCAGCTGGTGCATTTGGGGCACATGGATTACAAAAACTGACCAGTGATTCAAAAATATTACAGACCTATCAGACAGGCGTTCAATACCAGGGATGGCATGCACTGGCACTGATCCTGGTCGCTATTCTTTTTTCCGGCACAGGGAATCAAAAGTTATTGAAGTACACCGGGTATTGTTTTCTTATGGGGATATTGCTGTTTTCGGGCTCCCTCTATCTGCTGACCTTGTTGAAAATTAATGAATCAGGAATGAGCAGGGTGATCGGTCCCATTACACCCATCGGAGGGCTTTTTTTTATCGGAGGATGGATCCTGCTTCTGCTGGCCGTACTTAAAAAAGAAAAATCATAAAGGAAGCCGGAGCGTTGTTACGGTTCCCCCTTCATTCTGGATCAAAAAAGTTCCGCCAATACATTCCATTCTTCTTCCGATATTTTTCAAACCATTCCCGAACTGGCGGAGTTTTTCCTTGTCAATTCCTTTCCCGTTATCATGGATTGTTATCAGCAGTTCCTGTTCATCAGATTTAATATCAATACTGACTTCACTGGCACCGGCATGTTTCAATACATTGTTCAATGACTCTTTTACACATAAAAAGATATTCCTTCTCTTGTCACCGGTTAATTCCTGCTGGGGAATTTCTTCTGGAGTCTGTACCCGGCAACGGACCGGGGTACTTTCAAAATATTCCAGTGACCAGGCACGGATATAGGAAATCAGGTTATCGAGGGTGTCATTGCTGCTGTTCATGCTCCAGATGATGGCATTCATTTTATTCAGCACATCATCGGCAGATCTGGAAATTTTTTCGATCTCTACCGGGGTATGCTCCTTCATCTTATTCCGGGCAATTTCACTCATCAGGCGGATGGCCGTCATGCCGGAACCCAGTTCATCATGCATATCTGCCGAAATACGTTGCCTTTCTTCCTGCTGGGCTTTATACACGGCTATTTCTTTTTCATATTCCTGTACCATGGCCTGGGCCTTCAGCGCTTCTTTCTCTTTGGTTTGGGCAATGATATACCGCCTGTTTTTATAATTCAGTCCGCCCAGGAAAAATACCAGTTCAAAAAACAACCCGGTTTCATAATGAATCAGGGAATTGGTGGCTATCGGGTGATAAGGAAATAATCCCGGGGCAATAATCAGTGCATAAGAGATCAGCGAAAAAAGGAGGTAAAAGAAATTGCCCCAAAAAAGGTAACGGAATAATTTTATATGCCAGTACCTGCTGCTGTACACCAGAAAAACCACAATCATCAGCAACAGCAGGAACTTGGTACCCTGTTCCACCAGAAATTCAATATGGTATAAATCGGTGGCATAATGCAGCACTGAAAAGGCCAGGGTAGCAAAGAGGAGCAGGAAAATACCGCTGTTATAGAGGCGGTTGAGAAACTGATAATGGTTTCGGGTATCCAGGAATTTCTGCATAAAAATCATATAGAAAATAATCCCTGTGGCCTGCAAGACAAAATCAAGGTATTCTTCCAGGAAAAAATTCATGGGCTCCGTATGATAATTGTATAATGCTTTGGTAAAAAGCATCAGCCCGATAAAAAAAGCATATCCTGAATAATAGAGGAACTCCTTATTGGCTCCCTGAAAATAAACAGACAATGAATAAAGTACCATCATCAGTAACAAACCACAGAATACATAAGTAAACAAATCACTTGCCCAGCTGATATCATGCAATCCCGCAATAAATGAAGACAGGTATTCAGGATTGACCAGCCTGGGTCTGATTTTATTCACATATGTTTTCAGCATGCCCAGTGATGCAATAATCTCCATACTGTCACCCGTTGCTATGCTTATTTCCCGGTAACCAATCTTCTCCTTATTATCTGGAAGTATTTCCGGAAGCAGCTCAAGGGTTTTCCCGCTGACCCGGTAAACCCGGATTTTTTGATAATAAAACCCGGGAAAGAAATACAGCTTTTTTAACGAGGAACTGCTGTTATGGATCCGGAACCTTACCAGGGCAGTTTTTGTAACATATTTTTCCGGGATAGGGCCATTGAATACAGCGCCTCTGGTAAAAGGAATGTCCGGGAATTTTTTTACAAGTTCTTCTTCGTTACTGACAAATGCTGAGGAAATCTGATCCCTGATTTCTATAGCCAGATTGATCCCCGCAGCATCAATAAGAGGATCCTGGCCGGATTGACCGTTAACTCCCTTAACCAGACAGGCAGAGGCGAACAGGTATAAGAACAGTTGCCTGGTTGGCAGAACCCGTAAAAAGGAGATGAGCGGCATGCCGTAAATGTAAACAATCAGCACAGTTTTTGCCAGTGTTCGGGATACTACTTTCAGGTAATCTTTTCATACCAAACTGTTTATCTTTGCCGGATGGCTACCAGGCTGAAAAAGAAAAACAACCCTGCGAAAAAACCTTCCAAACCGAAATCAAGCGGTTCCGCTTCCAAAGGTTTCACTGCGGAAAAAGAGGAAAAGATTGACTGGAAAGAACTGGCCCGGGATGAGCGTACCTGGAAAATCGTGGGTACCATCTTTATCCTGATTGCCATTTTCCTTTTTATTTCATTTGTTTCCTATCTCTTTACCTGGGCAGAAGATCAGGATGTGGCCAATAAAGGGCTATCCGCATTATTCGATAATACGCTGAAAGCACGTAACCTGTTAGGAAGGCTGGGTGCCCTGATCTCTCATTTTTTTATCAATTACGGATTTGGGATTGCGTCATTCCTGATTTGTACTTTCTTTTTTGTGGTAGGTGTTAACCTGCTTTTCCGCCGCAAAGTCTTTTCGATCTGGCGGAACCTGAAATATGTTACAGTCGGCCTGCTCGTACTTTCTGTCTCCATGGCTTTTATTTTTGGCAGAAGCGGTTTTCCCTGGGGCGGTGCTGTTGGGGATATGATCAGCGATAAACTCATCGGCACATTGGGCAACGTGGGTACCGCTGCGGTGCTGTTGCTGATGGCAGGCGGTTATTTTATCTGGCAATTCAATCCCAGTTTTAACTGGCCCGCCCAAAAAGAAGAAATTGCAGCTGAAGATGGCGATGAGTCAGACACCGAAGAGCAAACAGAAGAGCAGAATACCGCAGCCACAATAATAAACCCGCTTACTGCAACAACTGAAAAATCAGGAACCGGTAATAGTCTGACTACAGCAGATGGCATCGTGATCAATTTTCCTGAAGAGAAAACATTGCCGGAATTTCAACTGATCGAAAAAGAGGAGCCGATTGAAACTGTCATTGAAAAAATGTCCGCTGACCAAACCAGTCCGGAAAAAGAAATCGTGAATGAAATCCTGCATACACATGAGGAGATGAATACCGGAACAGATGCAACAGAACTGGAGATTCCGGAACCTGTTAAGCAAAAACCTTCCGGCCGGAAAACAGATGAACCCCTTGAACTGGAAATCAAAACCATGCCGGAAAAAGTGGTGGAAGAGCCAACAGTAGCTGAGAACCTGCCTCCTTATGAACCTACGCTTGATCTCAGCAATTATAAATATCCCTCGCTTTCATTGCTGGAAACACATGGCAGTGAAAAAATCATACAGGATACCAGTGAACTGGAAAATCACAAGAACCAGATCATTGCCACCCTGCGTAATTATTCCATTGAAATTCAAAAAATCAGTGCGACCGTTGGGCCAACGGTTACATTGTATGAAATTGTTCCGGCACCAGGAGTCAGGATTTCCCGGATTAAAAACCTGGAAGATGATATTGCCCTGAGTCTGGCTGCACTCGGTATCCGGATCATTGCACCTATTCCGGGAAAAGGAACCATCGGGATAGAAGTACCCAATGTACGCAAGACGGTAGTGAGTATGAAGACCCTGCTCTCCTCGGAGAAATTTCAGAATAATAATTATAGCCTCCCGATTGCAATCGGTAAGAAAATTGATAATGAGAATTTCATTGTGGACCTGGCCAGTATGCCCCACCTTTTGATGGCTGGTGCTACCGGACAGGGAAAATCAGTGGGTGTAAATGCACTACTGGTCTCCCTGCTTTATAAAAAGCATCCTTCCCAGTTGAAATTTGTATTGATCGATCCCAAAAAAGTGGAACTGAGTATTTACCGGCAGATCGAAAAACATTTTCTCGCCAAACTTCCCGGTGAGGAGGATGCCATTATTACTGATACCAAAAAAGTGGTGTACACCCTCAATGCCCTTTGCATTGAAATGGATAACCGCTACGACCTGTTAAAAGAGGCTGGGGCGAGAAATATCAAAGAATACAATGAAAAATTCATCAAACGTAAACTGAATCCGCAAAAAGGTCACCAGTTCCTGCCTTTTATTGTGCTGGTAATTGATGAGTTTGCTGATTTGATCATGACAGCCGGTAAAGAAATTGAAATGCCCATTGCCCGTTTGGCACAATTGGCCAGGGCCATTGGCATACACCTGATCATTGCCACCCAGCGGCCTTCAGTAAATATCATTACCGGTACCATCAAGGCCAATTTCCCGGCCCGGATTGCTTTCAAGGTTTCTTCTAAAATTGATTCCCGTACCATTTTAGATACCGGTGGTGCAGAACAATTGATCGGGAAAGGAGATATGCTGATTTCCCATAACGGGGAACTGACCCGTTTACAATGTGCTTTTGTTGATACCCCGGAAGTGGAACAGGTGGTTGAATATATCGGCGATCAGCGTGGTTATCCCGAAGCCTTCCTGCTTCCGGAATATGTGGATGAAAAGGATATGGAAGGAAGAGATTTTGACCTGGCCGACCGGGATTCACTATTTGAGGATGCTGCCCGGTTGATTGTGCAAAACCAGATCGGCTCTACCTCATTGTTACAAAGAAGAATGAAACTGGGATATAACAGGGCTGGCCGGTTGATGGATCAGCTGGAAGCTGCCGGTATTGTTGGACCTAACCAGGGCAGTAAGGCCAGGGAAGTACTGATTAAAACAGAGATGGACCTGCAACAGCATCTTGATGCTTTGGGGTGAGTTGATCAATTCGTTAGCAGCATGTTAAGAAAGGAATTGAAAGGCAACCCGGCCCTGTCATTGGCGGTCATACTCCTGTAACAAAGTCAGGGCAGAGCTGATTGATTTTATTTCAGTTATCTTTGCATCCTCAAAAAGAGGGAGCACCACCACAAACCCCGAATAATGAAGAAATTATATATTGCCTCTATTTTTATTGTATCTGCATTTCTGGCCACGGCCCAGACTAAAAATGACCCGGCTGCCAAAGCTATTCTGGATGGCGTTAGCGAAAAATTCAAGACATTTAAAACGGTTCAGGCTGCCTTTACCTATAAAGTAGAGAATGCGGCAGGTAAAGCCCTTTCCACAAAGAGCGGTACCATTAAAATGAAGGGTACCAGGTATTATGTACTATTCAGTGGACAGGAAATTTTCTGCAATGGCACTACTGTCTGGAATTATGACAAAGCAGCCAATGAAGTTACGATCTCCCGCCTCGATGCATCTTCCGGAATGATCACTCCGCAAAAATTATTTACCAATTTCTACGATAAGGATTTTCTCTATATGCTCAACGGAGAAAAGAAAGTGGGTAATAAAACGGTGCAGGAAATTGAAATGACCCCGGTGGATAAAAGCAAGCCTTTTCATAAAGTATTTGTACAGGTAGATAAAAATGCCAAAACCATTTACAGTACCAAGGTGCTGGAAAATGCAGGAAATCGCTACACCTATACCGTAACCAGCCTCAGCACGAATGGGGCTATGGCCGATGCCATTTTCACTTTTGATAAAAAGAAATATCCGGGAGTGGAAGAAGTGGACCTCCGTTGATGAGTTAGGTTTTATTTGAGAATTATTCACCGCTGAGAACAAGAGAGCACTGAGTTTTCGCAGAGGCTTAACCGCGAAGACGCCAGGACGCGAAGAATTTCCTGTCCCATATAACTATTTCGAGCGCAGCGAGAAATCCTGTATTTCCTTTTTTCCTTCGAATAGCATGTCATTCCGAACGTAGAGAGGAACCTTGTATTTTAGGTCCTTTGTGTGCTTAGTGTCTTTGTGGGAGATATTCACCGCTGAGAACAAGAGAATACGGAGTTTTCGCAGAGGCTTAACCGCGAAGACGCCAGGACGCGAAGAATTTTTTGTCTCTCCTTTGTGTGCTTAGTGTCTTTGTGGGAAACCTTTACGCTGGTTTTTAAAGGCCGCTTTCATTTTACACCACTGCCTTCCGGATCTTCACCAGCTTCTCCAGCAAAGCTTCCAGTAAATCCAGTTGGAGCATATTTGCCCCGTCGCTTTTGGCAATGGAAGGATTGGGATGGGTTTCAATAAAAAGTCCATCGGCACCCGCCGCAATAGCTGCTTTGGCGATGGTGGCAATCAACTGCGGATGCCCTCCCGTTACTCCGCTGGTCTGATTGGGTTGTTGTAAAGAATGTGTTACATCCATAATAACCGGAACCCCATGTGCCTGCATGGCTGGAATATTCCGGTAATCCACCACCAGGTCCTGATAGCCAAAAGTGGTTCCTCTTTCTGTGAGCATGACCTGATGATTACCGGTTTGCCTTACTTTCTCCACGGCAAATTTCATGGCTTCACCACTTACAAACTGTCCTTTTTTGATATTCACAATCTTTCCGGTTTGCCCGGCAGCCTGTAACAGGTCAGACTGACGGCACAGAAAGGCCGGGATTTGTAAAATATCAACGGTTTTAGCAGCCATAGCTGCTTCTTCGGGAGAATGAATATCTGTAACTACCGGTAATTGAAAAGTGGAACGAAGATTACCCAAAATCTCCAATGCCTTCCCGTCACCAAGTCCGGTAAAAGAAGAGGCACTGGTACGGTTAGCTTTGCGGTAAGAGGATTTAAAAACATAAGGGATTCCCAGATTCCGGCAGATCACCGATACTTTTTCAGCCACTTCAAATACCAGTTCTTCACTTTCCACCACACAGGGGCCGGCCAGTAAAAAAAATGTGGCCGGATCATAGTCTTGCCCTTTAAAAAGGTCGGTCAGGAATTTTTCCATGCCGCAAAAATAGACTGAAGTTTTGGTATAAAGTGATTTTGGGATTTGTCGCCAGTTGTATCATATTTGCCTTATCAACGCTTGCTATGATCAAAGAAAAAATACTGGTGATTGGTGCTTCCGGTCAGATCGGGGTGGAGCTAACCATGGCTCTCCGGAAAATTTATGGGAATGCCAATGTAATTGCCTCTGATTTAAGAGAACAAAATCCTTTGCTGGAAGGAACCGGTCCCTATGTATCCCTCGATGTGATGAACAAAGAGATGCTCCATGTGCAGGTCATCCGGCAGGGGATCACCCAGGTGTACTTATTAGCGGCGATACTTTCAGCCACCGGTGAAAAAAATCCCGGACTGGCCTGGAACCTCAATATGCAGGGGCTGCTGAATGTGCTGGATATTGCCCGCGAAGAAAAAATGCATAAAGTTTACTGGCCTTCTTCGATTGCTGTATTTGGTCCCACTTCGCCCCGGCAAAACTGCCCGCAGCAAACCATCATTGAGCCCACCACCGTTTATGGTATCAGCAAATATGCAGGAGAATTCTGGTGTAATTATTTTCACCAGCGATTCGGGGTGGATGTAAGAAGTCTCCGTTACCCCGGTTTGATTTCCTATAAATCACCTCCCGGAGGCGGCACCACAGATTATGCGGTTGAAATATTTCATGAGGCGTTGGAAGAAAAAAAATACAAATGTTTCCTGGGTCCCGATACCTACCTGCCTATGATGTATATGCCTGATGCCATCAGGGCCACTATCGAGCTCATGGAAGCACCGGCTGATAAAATTTCCATCCGCACTTCTTATAATATTTCCTCGATGAGTTTTTCTCCCAAAGAAATTGCGGCTGAAATCAATAAACATATCCCGGATTTTGAAATGAGCTACCAGCCCGATTACCGGCAGGCCATTGCCGACAGCTGGCCACAGAGTATTGATGACAGCGTTGCCCGCCGTGACTGGGGCTGGAAAGAAGATTTTGATCTGGCGGGTATGACGGGGGATATGCTGGAGAACCTGGGCACCCCCAACCCCTAAAGGGGAGGAGAGAAGTTAGCAGTCGGCAGTCAACAGTCGGCAGTCGACAGTCTGTCAGTTCATCAGTTTGCAGTACGCTTATTAGCACTCAATATCCTAATATCTCCCGCCTTCGCTATAGCTACGGCGGGCGAAGCAATATCCTAATATCTCCCGCCTTCGCTATAGCTACTGCGGGCGAAGCAATAACTAATAACTAATACCTAATCTCTCCTGATCTCAAACCCATCAAAAATTTCCATTTCAATTTCTGTTACCATTACCTCCTTCACTTTGGCGGCAGGCGGTCCTGTTTTGCACCAGGAAATTAGTTCTTCCAGTTGCTCCCTCTTTCCGGTGACCATAATTAATACTGATCCATCCGGCATGTTTTTTACAAAGCCACAGAGGTCTAATGACAATGCCTTCTTACGGGTACTCTGGCGATAATAAACACCCTGTACTTTTCCGGTGATATGGAGGGAGAGGGTAGTCATCAGTTAGTCAGTCGGCAGTCAGCAGTCGGCAGTTGGCAGTCAGCAGTCGGCAGTTGCCAGTCAGTCAGTCTACAGTCGGGAGATGATGCCTGAAGCGTTAGAGATTTTAAGAGTTATGAAT
>DAORJS010000016.1:4137-9103 GCA_035439185.1 Chitinophagaceae bacterium | reverse complement strand
AGTCTACAGTCGGGAGATGATGCCTGAAGCGTTAGAGATTTTAAGAGTTATGAATTATGAATTTAGAGTTATGAGTAACAACCAAAATTTATTCGCCGCCCAAATTAAAGTGTTTTGGTCCTTAGAATGCAATACCTAATATCCCGCCTTCGCTAAAGCTACTGCGGGCGAAGCAATATCCTAATATCTTAATATCCCAATATCTCAATTCCCAACCATCCCAACAATCTGCTCCAGATATTGCTGGTCAATCTCATCAAACTGATTATACTCACTGCTATCAACATCCAGTACACCGGTCACCACTCCATTTTTGATCAATGGAACCACGATCTCTGATTTGGAGAGACTGCTGCAGGCAATATGCCCGGGGAATTTTTCAACATCCGGAACAATCAGGGTTATTGCTGCTGCCCAACTGGTTCCACATACACCACGCCCTTTCCGGATTCTGGTGCAGGCAACAGGTCCCTGGAAAGGTCCTAATACCAGTTCATCATCTTTAACCAGATAAAAGCCGGTCCATAACCAACCAAACTGTTCTTTGAGTGCTGCCGCAATATTGGCCAGGTTAGCTACGAGGTCAGTCTCTCCTTCCAGCAATCCTTTGATCTGTGGCAGGAGGGATTGGTATTGTTCGGTCTTGCTTCCGGTAATAATCTGAAGGTCTTCAGCCATGTTATAAATTTAAAAAGATAAGTTTTACTGCAATTGACGTTTATATAACTGAATCGTATTCTCAAATCCCAGGTAAATGGCATCACAGATTAACGCATGTCCAATACTAACTTCCAAAGTCCAGGGAATGGATTTTTTAAAATAGTTAAGATTCTGCAGGTCAAGATCATGACCGGCATTGATACCCAGTCCGCATTCTTTGGCTATCAACGCAGCCTGATAATAAGGTGCAATGGCTTTTGCAGGATCACCACCTGCATAAATGCTGGCATAACTTTCAGTATATAATTCAATACGGTCAGTACCTGTTGTTGCGGCTGCTTTCACCATGGCTTCATCCGGATCACAAAATATGGAAGTCCGGATACCGGCATTCCGGAATACAGCAATAACTTCTCTGAGATAATCCTGGTGTTGAATAGTGTCCCATCCATGATCACTGGTGAGTTGTCCGCTGGCATCCGGTACCAGGGTTACCTGATCAGGTTTAACTTCCAGTACAATATCAATGAATTTTTGTTCCCGGCAATTGCCTTCAATATTGAATTCAGTCCGGATTACTTTTTTAATTGCTCTTACATCATCATAACGGATATGCCGTTCATCAGGACGGGGATGCACCGTTATCCCATCGGCGCCAAAACGCTGGGCATCGATTGCTGCTTTAACAATATCCGGATTATTTCCGCCCCGGGCATTGCGGAGGGTGGCAAATTTGTTGAGGTTGACAGACAATTTGGTCATACGCAAAGGTAACCCTGCTGCAATAAAAAACCCACTCCGGCATACCGGAACGGGCTGCAACCTTGACTTGCAGTTTTTATTCCCTAAGAATTTTTGTACTTCCGGCAACCTGACCATTTTCCTCTCTCACTATCAAATGATAGACTCCCTTAGGCAGTGTAACCGGAAAATTCAAACTGATGGTATTGTTACCGGTAAATACTTTTCGGCTTTGGGTCAATAATATCCCTCCCGATTGATCAGTCAGACTAATGCTCAGTTCTTGCTGCGTTGAACTATACATGGATACCGCAGCCTGATCCCTGACAGGATTGGGATATACGGCAATCCCTCCTGATTTGTTACCTGAGCTGATCCGGACCACACTGGAATATTTAGCGTGTTGGTCTGCATCTGTCATGCGAAGACGGTACAAAAGAATAGTTCCAGTCGGGCGAATATCACGGTAAGAATAGTTTCTGTCCCCCGTACTAAAACCTGCAGCCGCTATCGTGGCTATTTTTTCCCAACCCGAACCTGTATTTCTTTCCACTTCAAATGCAGCTGTATTCAATTCCTGACTGCTGGTCCAGTTGAGTAAGACATCATTGTCTTTCCTGTATCCGCTGAAATCGGAAAGTGTTACCGGCAGTGTAGACTGGTCAAAACTAATAGCGCCTACTGCAATGGCCTGAGCGGCCGGATTACCAATAGCTCCGGGTGCATTATCATATCGGATGGTAATGCTGTTGATTACGCTGGAACCAAAATTTACATTGATGGTACCCCGTTGGTCAGTAGCATCGGATGCGGTATTGTCCGCCATACCACTGGTACTGTTTACTTCAGCTACATTGCCTGTGATGACCAGAAAATCCGGATCAGTTGTAGCATCATACTTTGTGATGATAGGGTTATAGGTTGTACTGCCATCGGAACCGGTGATGGTGACCCGGTCAAAATAAGTATTACTCGACGGATCATTCTTATCAATATCTGCGATCTTGAAGCTCACATTCGTGGTCATGGAACTAAAACTGAAAACAATATCTGTATAAGAAGTATTGGTACTGTAATTGGGAGTTAAATGAATCCTGCTGGCAGCTCCCGGTACAGTAAACACCGCACCTGAAACGGTGGGGGTGGGGGTTCCAAAAATATTTCCTGTTACACCGGTAAAATAGCCACCGCCATTCATTGTTACGGTAGTGGTACAATTGATACTATTCCCATTAATATTCGGAGCCGTTCGGCTTAATGCGCCATTGGACCAAAACGGGGAAAAAGAAGAGGCCCAGTTTAAATTCAGTTGGGAAAAAACGGGTTGTACGTACAGGCACATAACAATGATGCCCATGAAAAGTATAGGTTTTTTCATGTTCGGATATTGGATGATGGATCTCTATAACGAAGGGATACTGACCCTTAGTACAAAAAACTGTAAAAAAAATAAGTGCTTCTATGTAGTTTCAGCTCTAAACTTCAGGCTTGCAACAGCTTATAATTCCACCCAGGTATGGTCAGCGAGTAATTTAACCGTGGCTACAAACCTTTTAAAAGGTCCGGAAGGGCCCCATTCTTTGGGAGATACCAGGGATAAAAGATAACTGCTGTCCTGTTTTTCATAGAGGTGATAGATCTGCCCGATATTGGGTTTAAAAGACATTTTAGCACCATAGATCATCATCGATAATTCTTTTCTCTTCTGGATCTCATGAGCCTGTAATGCGAGTAACTCAATCTGTTTACGGATCTGGTCCAGCTGCATATTGGTCTGCTCTTCCATTGCCGTCAACGCCTTGTGTTTGATCACACCTTCTTCTGTTGGTCTGATCACTGCACCGGATACTGCAGCAGAATAGGGCAGCACGCTTAATTGTTTATGATAAATTTCGGTATTGGTATAAGCAGTTCCATCCTCCTTTACACCCTGCAAACTGATCCGCAGGTAACCGTTGGGCATGATCTCATGAATAATATGTAATAATGCTTCACCCTTTCTGTAAAAATGGACTTCAAAACTGATACTGTCCGGAAAAACAGCCTGTGCCTGATCGGCCAGTTGCTGGTCTGTAAATGGGTTAAGGCTGCCATCAGCAAGAATAGTATAGGCTGATGAAAATGCCTGATTCTCCAATGATACCCAGTTATGGTAGATAGTCAGATCCTTCGGGCCGGAACCGGCTTCAATTTTATATATGCCGCTTTTAGGACGCTCACCCCATTCATAAGTTCCTTTCTCGGGGAAGAGCTGCCAGGATGCCAGAAAATTATAAGCCTGTACCATAAACGGCTGCAAAGGTTTTGTTTTCCACTGAATTAACAAAGCAATTTCTGTATGGTTTGAATCCGCCAGACTAATCTTTCTATCTTTATACTATTAAATTGCCCGGATTGAAAAGTTATTTTGGAATATACCAACAGCCCGTAACCGGTCCGGTTGAAGCTACTGTGCTGGTATTTGATAAAATGATCAGCATCGGGTATCGCTCAGCCGATGGGAGTAATCAGATGCAACAGTGGGCTTTGAAAGACCTGACAGTTACCCCTGAACGATCCGGCGATACAACTTTGCTTCGTCACACCCAATTGTCCGGCGATTTACGTATCAACGGTACTGATGTAGCTGCTCATATCCAAACATTACAGGCAGAACTGCAAAAGCCATGGCTACAGCGCAGCAGCGGACGTGACTGGTTACGAAGTACAATGGTATTTCTGGGCATCGCTGGTTTACTGGTATTGGTTTACCTGCTCCTTGTACCCTGGTTATCTGAAAAACTGGCCGGTAAAGTTCCCGCAGCCACTGAAAGAGAGATGGGTGATGCCGTTTATAATGCTATGGGAATGGAAGATAAAGAAGATAAAGCATCCTCTGCAGTGTTGAATGATTTTTTCAAAGCGATGGCTATTCCTTCCCGTTATGATATCAGGATATCGGTGGTAGATGATGGGGTCGTCAATGCTTTTGCTTTACCCGGTGGAAGAATCGTGGTGTATAAGCCATTGCTCCTGCAAATCAGATCCTATCCTGAACTGGCCGCCCTGCTCAGTCATGAGTTTACCCATATCAATGAACGTCATGCAACGAAAAGAATTTTCCGCTCACTGGGATCCAGGATTTTTATCAGTCTGCTTTTTGGAAAATTCGGTGCTGTAACCAATGTATTAGTGAGTCAGGCCGAAAACCTGAAACACCTGCAATATTCACGCAGTCTCGAAAAAGAATCAGATATGCAGGGATTACAGATTCTGATGGATAGAAAGATTGATCCGGCGGGCTTTACAGCACTCTTCCATCATCTGAAAAACGCAGCCCCTGGTACCGAACTTCCCGAATTCCTGGGAAGTCACCCGGATACCGATAAACGTATAGAATATATCCGGAAAGCGGCGGCAAATGCAACCGTAACCGAATCAGCAGCTTTGAGTGCTATCTTTGATCAATTAAAAAACACATTATGATTATTACAACGACCAGTGTGATTGAAGGGAAACCGGTACAGGAGTACCTGGGTATTATCAATGCCCAAAGTATTATTGGTGCGAATATCTTCAAAGACAT
>DAORJS010000016.1:0-4037 GCA_035439185.1 Chitinophagaceae bacterium | reverse complement strand
GTGCTGGAAAGTCCGGATAAGAAAAGCCTGGAGACACCCGGAGGCGCTGCTTTCTTTACAAAATATGGAGGGGATGGAAAGGGTATTCCGTTCTGGCTGGTCTTTGATAAAAACGGTAACCTGCTGGCTGATTCCATGAAACCCGATGGAAGTCCTGAAGGCAAGGCCAACACAGGCTGTCCCTACGAAAAAGATGAAGTGGCCTATTTTATTGAAGTGCTGAAAAAAACGACCACACTGAATGAAGATCAGCTCCAGATCATCAGTCAGCGGTTTATCAAAAAAGCAGAATGAAAACTACCATCGGGTCAGTTCCTGCTCTACAGCATTTCTGAGCTGATCCTCACTCTGAGTAATCCATGCCGGCAATCCATCCGGTGCAATCCGCCAGTTGCCATCTCTTTTGTGCATATCAAACAGGATGCGGTCGCCCCGCTCATCACATACATTGACAGTTAACTGTTCCTCGTCTGGATTTTTCAGTTTTCTGAAGTTAAATTCTCTGACCCTGTTCCCCGCCTTCACCAGCAGCGAGAACTGAATCATTCTGCTGAACTCAAGATGCATACTAATCAGGTTGAACGGGAGTAATTGCAATTACTGTGCTAATCGTTGTTTCTGAGGAATGAAAAGTTGTTCACAAAATTGACGACTGACAAGTTTTTAACGGATCAGGGTAAAGATACCTTTTTGAAAATAGGGCCTTCCCCTGTAATCAGTGGCGCTTACCTGCCATACATAAGTGCCAGTTGGCTGAGGGAGTCCATTTTTATTGCCATCCCAACCGATTCCGTTTTGACGGGTACTGAATACCAGTTCCCCCCATCGGTTATAAATACTAAAATCTTTGATCTCACCGATACCCGCACCTAATGGGCGTAACCTGTCATTCCGTCCATCATTATTCGGAGTAAAAGCGGTTGGTACAAATACGGTAGGTGCCGTCTGATATACCTTGATGAGGACCGTAGCACTGGCTGCACAGCCCGCCGAATCAAAGCCTGTTACCTGGTATTGAAAGCCTGTGCTGGCAGCATTGAAAACAGCTACAGGATTGGCTATATCAATAGCTGATAGCGCAAATGACGGTGACCAATTATATCGGATCCCGCCTGTGGCTGCCAATTGCAAGGGTTGGCCGGTGACAACTGCGGTATCATTTCCGGCCCGGATCTGAAGCCGGGGCATCCAGGTCACCAGCACTGTATCCGTTCCTGCTTTAGGGCAACCCCTGGTATCAAATGCACTGAATATAAAACTGGTGGTTCTGGGGGCAAGAGCGGTCGGACGCAAAAGGGTTGAATCATCCAGATACCTGGCCGGTGACCAGTACCAGGAACTGCCATCAGTCGTGCCATTGAGTAGCACCGGCGAATTGAAACAGGCCAGTTGATCAGGACCTGCATCCGCCAAAGGGTAGGGAACAGGGGTAACGGTAAAACTGCCGCTTGCAGAACAACTGCCGACTGTAGCAATAACGGTGAATAGCGTAGGTACTGGACTTAGGACCAATGGATTTTTTACAGAAGGTCCAATCAATTGGGATACCGGCGACCAGGAATATTGCAATCCATCAGAAATAATTTGTAAACGGGTGGTATCCCCCTCGCAGATAGTGGTATCACTTACCTGGAGGCTAACAAAACTAATCACTCTCACGGTTACCGAATCCCGGTTGGTACATCCTCCGTCATTCAAATCAACAAAGTATGTAGTATTTACGGGAGGGTTTACAGCAGGGGTTGGTGAATGAATATCAGATATGTTAACTGCAGGTGACCAGGTGAATTGACCAGTACCATTCGCTTGTAATACCAGCGGATCATTGATACAAATCAATGTATCGCGGAAGCCAAGCGTCAGCAAAGGGCCCTGTGTTACATCCACCAGTTTTTCAATCGTATCGCGGCATCCCCTGGTATCTGTTACGATCAGTCTGGCAGTTTTGAGTCCGGTTTGCGGATAACTATAGACAGGGTTTTGTAATGTAGAAACATCATTGGTAACCGTTCCTTCTCCAAAATCCCAGGTCCAGGAATTAGGCACACCATAAACCGACCGGGTACTGTCACTGAATGAAGTGGGTCTTAACAGGCACCCACCGGTAAAACCAAATCCAGCTTTAAATCCCGGATAAACCCTTACGGTGGTTTGGGTGGAATCAGCACAACTCAGGTTGCGGTTGATCACTAATTTAACCTGGTAAGTACCGGTGTCAGCAACACGGTATTGCAGGGTATCCCCATTGAATGGATAGAGCAGGTTGTTATTTCTATCCCGTACCTCCCAGATACTGCTTTGTATTCCACTGCTGCCTGATTCATTAAAAAGAAAAATGGTTTGTGAGGTATCACATAAAAGATATTCCGGTTTTAAAACTGCAGAGGTAATGCTGCAGTCAGCCACATTGATCTGTATATCTTTTCGCTGTGTGGCAATCACTGTCCCCCTTCTGATCTCTTCCACACAAACCGTAACCACATACTGACCCGCAGCGGGGGCGATTCCCTGTAATAATCCCGAGTTACTGTTTAATGTAACACCGGTACCCATGGGTTGGGTCTCTGAAAATGCCGGTATATTATAAGGAATGGAAGTATAGGGAGGAGGTTCTGGTGGGGGCGCACTGCCACCCTGACTGGTGCTTCGGTACGCTGCACAAAACCGGTAATACAACTGATCGCCATCCGGATCAGTAGCCGCAAAACTATAACTGAAATTATTACCGGTACAAACGAGTACCAGGTCTGTTCCCGTGAAACGGGCACTGTTATTCTGAATACCGGTTGCAGGGGCAGTGGTACCGGGTATCTCTGCTGTATATGTGGCGCCGATACCTGAATAGCCCGCTGTCAGATTATTCATCCCGTTGATCCTGAAATTGACCTGGCTTGATAGGGTATAGCCCATGGGAGAGCCGGGAAGCAGGAGTGTAAAACTGTAATAAGCAATATCAAAACAAACCAGGGGTGGGTTACTGATACAGGGATTTACGTTGGTCAGATTGATATTTTCAGTGCGGGTCAGCGGTACATAAAAATCTCCTACTCGGGACTGATCCATCTTTGCAAAAACAGAAATAATTGCCGGATCAGGGAAGGCGGTGGAAATATTGCAACGTTTGAATAATTTCAGGGTTACATTGTACTGGTACTGGCCATTGGACATACCCACATAGGTATAATACATTTCCCCTCCGGTAATATGTCCGGCGAATGCCAGTTTTCCCCAAAACAGGAAAAGGGTAATGGTCAGTAATAGTTTCATGATTCTCCGGTCCGGAGCTGTTTAAAATTAAGGTTTAAACGGGTCGAATGATCTGCAGGTTGCCGCCTGTCTTGCAACCACCGGCCGCTTTTTTGTATCTTTCCCAAGGGAACAAAAAAGCCCCTCAATAGTTTAAAATTCAACCCATGAACCGGCAGAAAAATTTACCCCTTTATGTACTGACATTATTGTTGTGTTTTTCCGGATTACTGAGCGCTCAGGACAGTGTGGTTTGTAAACTGATCAAAGAAACTGACCCTTATACAAAAGAGATAAAACTATCCAGTGGATTTATCGGACTGGACGGGGCATCGGTGACTATTGATGCCGACAGTAAGGAATTGATTTTCCTTTTTTCTATTGAGACTTCTGATAAATGTTTTGATAATAATTCCACGGCTGATTTATTTTTTGAAGGAATCAAATCCAAAACAATGACCCGCAATGCCGGAACCATGAATTGTGAAGGGTTGTTTCAACTGGTGTTTAAAAATTCAAATAGTTCGCCCACCACGATCCTGCAACGGTTGACGACCAAAAAACTCACCCAGATTATTTTTACCGGTAACAGCAAGAAGCCCATTACAGTCAATCTCGGTATTAAGGAGCAGGAAGCCCTGCAATACCTGGCCAATTGTGTACTCACCGAAGGCCGGCAACTGATCCGCTGAACTTAACTTTTTCCTGATAAAGTTTGTAACAGGAATTCCCGCTTACGGCGGGCCACTTCCACCTGTACACCGTCACTCATCAGCAGGAGGCCCTGTTTG
>DAORJS010000015.1:14586-20295 GCA_035439185.1 Chitinophagaceae bacterium | reverse complement strand
TCTGTTTTGGTATTCACGAGGTAGGGGATACCATCCTGTGTGAACCAGGCAGACCGGGCACTGGTGGAAGTGGACAATGTAAACACATCGGCGGCGATGTCCCCGCTGCCGGAATGCGTAAGTCCGTCCAGTTCAGTATAAGTGGATGCTTTTTTATCATTGTATACCAGGTAGCCCTCACTTATCTTGTAATTTTTCAAAGAAATTTTGAAGGCTGAAGAGGAGGTATCCGTACTGCTGCTGCCACTGCTTTTGGCAATATCCCAGTTGGCATTACCGGCCTCATCCATCAGCAAATGTATCCTGGGCTGATTCAGGTAAAGTCCATGTACTTTGATGTCTTTCCCTTTCAATACGCTGAACAGTCCTGCGGTGATATCCAGATTTTTTGCTGCGATGAGGGTGTCGGCTGCATAATCTCCGGTACCCACGATGCTGAGACCCTTGATACGGATCGTGGCTTTGGGAAAATGCCTGAACAGGGACAGACTGGCATCTGTAAAATCAACTTTTGCATTCAGTTGCTTATTGATCTCTTTTTTTACAATTGCCTGTACCTGCTTCTTGAAAACAATAGGAATAGTAAAAGCCAGCAACAAGAGCACTACAAGGCTGATCCCGGTGATCTTGAGTATTTTTTTTAGCAATTTCATAGTCAAAGACTTTGGGTTATACAAGTTACGGATTTGCAAAGATGAGGCCAGAAAGAAAAATGGCTGGAACAACAGGGCCTCTCATTCTGCCAAAAAGCCAGATGCAGTGAACCCCGTTTTTTTCAAGTAAATTTGCCGGAAGATATGAAACCATCAAAGTTCCGCTCATTCCTGTTGCTGCTTTTATCAGCCCTGCTCCTTTTACACGCCTGTGGTCCGGCCCTTAAAACAACTGGCAATCAAAATGATGATCAGATTGCGATCCGTTTTGTACAGATTAATGATGTGTATGAAATAGCCCCGCTGGATGGGGGTAAAACCGGAGGCATGGCCAGGGTGGCCACAATCAAAAAAGAGCAGTTGAAAATTAATCCCAATACCATGCTGCTGATGGCGGGTGATTTTTTAAGTCCTTCTGTATATAACAGTTTAAAGTTTGAAGGCAACCGGATCAGGGGAAAGCAGATGGTGGATGCCATGAACAGTGCCGGGGTGGACCTGGCCGTCTTTGGTAATCATGAATTTGATATACCGGAGGCGGATGTACAGAACCGCATCAACGAATCGGCATTTCAATGGGTGTCAACTAATACTTTTCAACTGAAGGGAAATGAGGTAAAACCATTTTCAAAAAATGGCAACCCCATTCCGCTTACTTATACCAGAACCTTTACAGATGCAGATGGTACAACTGCCCGGATTGGTTTTATCGGACTCACCCTTCCCTTTAACAAAGCGGCCTACGTGAGCTACACGGATGTATTTGAAGCGGCGCAACAATCTTATAACCAGTTAAAAGATTCCTGTGATGCGGTGATTGCAGTGACCCATCAATCCATGGAAGATGATATTAAACTGGCGAAACAACTACCCGGACTGGCCATGATCGTTGGCGGACATGAACATGAGCGGCATTATGCCAGAATCGGGAATGTATATATTACCAAGGCCGATGCCAATGCGAAATCGGCCTATATCATTCAGCTAAATCTGGATAAGAAGGAAAAGGCTGTGAAAATAGAGGCAAAGATCATGGATGTAAATGATAAGATTGCCCTGGAACCGGCAACGGATGCAGTGGTAAAGAAGTGGACAGGAATTGCCAACAGCAGTTATGCTTCCCTTGGTTTTGATGCTTCGAAAATCTGTATGCAAAATGGTGAGCCGCTGGATGGGAGGGAAGCCTATATCCGTACACAGTCCACCAATTTTACCCGGCTGATTGTTTCGGCCATTGAAAAAGCATCTCCTACAGCAGATATTGCTATTGTGAACTCCGGTTCCATCCGGGTGGATGATATATTGCCCATGCCCGTCACCCAGTACGATATCATCCGCAGTCTGCCCTTTGGCGGCAGCATCCTTGAAGTAGAGATGAAGGGAAGTCTGCTGGTAAAGATTTTGGATATCAGTAAACAAAAGAACCCTGGTAGTGGTGGTTTCCTGCAATACTCGGCAGCTTTGAAAAATGAAAATGGCAACTGGACTTTCAACGCAGCTCCCGTCGATCCAGGTAAGGTATACAAAATCGCCATCACTGATTTCCTGCTCACGGGTGGTGAAGCCAATCTGGATTTTCTGAACAAGGACAATCCTGATATTGTAAAAATCTATCCACCTTTTACCAGTCTGGAAGATGCCAGGTCGGATGTGCGGAGGGCGATTATTCACTATATGGAAGGGAGGTAGTTGGGCAGAAGGTGATTCCCAGTTGGTAAGTTACTGGTTGTTGAGAAAATAAGGGGCGGGTGTAGTTATAGCGGCCATTATGTAAATGACAGGATCCAGTTTCAGTAAAGTTAGTGGGTCTTTATTGTAAGAAAATCTGTTTTATCAGAAACTCTGGGTGAATTACATCTGCAATAACTGACTCAGCATATATTTCCTGAACCATAATTCATACACCGGATCCAGAAAATGGATGCCATTGGAATCATCAATCAGTTCTTTCTGAATCAATGCCTTTTTTAATTTAAGCACATTGGCGGAAGTGCCTAATTGATATTTGTTCAGAACTTCTTTGGAACTTAGGCCTGAGTGATTACCTTCTGCAACAGCTTTCAGAAAATTAAACTGCGCATTGGTCAGATTTTCGGTATCTCTTGTGTAAAGCATGGCGTTTTGTTCCAGTAATGTTTCCAGTGCTTTTGTTACTGTTTCATCTGATACTGTTTTTGTGGTGGATACCCAGACGAGGTAGGATAGTTGCTGCACATAATAGGAATGATCCTGTACCAGTGCGGCGATCTGCTCAGCCAGTTCTTCACTGATACTTTTTTTGCTGGCATGGAACTGTTGCCGTATAAAAACCACCCAGTCAGATCGGGTAATCTTGGGCAGGTATATCACATCCCCGAATTTGTAAAACGGGTTAGATTGTTTCTCAAAGAGTTCAGCCATCATATGCTGCCGGCTCCCGTACAAACAGTAGGTGACATGCTGATGGTGCTGCCATTCTGTTCTCAGTCTTTTTTGAAAAAGCTTTGGATTTTTAAAGCTTTCACAGTTTTGAAATTCATCGATACAAATGATCAGCTTCAGTTTTTTCTTTTTTGCAATCTTTTCCGGCAGATTCAGGATTTCGGTGTAGTTTTTCTCAACATCATTCCATTCAAGGCTGATATCGAAATCCTGTACCGGGTCAGTGCCAATTGAGATTTTAGGTGTGAAATGCTTCAGGAACTCTTTAGCTGTCTGTATCCATTCATCCAGTTTTCCGGATGTGGCTTTGAGCGTTTCCCTTGCCAGTATTTTGTAAAACTCTTCTTCACTTTTCACACCCAGCAGATCTAACATGATGATGCCGGTACTCCGGTTGCGGAGTGCTGCCGTTACTTTTCTGACCAATGATGACTTCCCCCATCGCCGGGGCGAAATCAGGATACTGTTTATATTGTTCCGGAGATTATTGCTAAGCCGCTTAATATCGGTCTTCCGGTTGGTAAAAGCTTCTTCGCTGACTGTTTTACCGAATAAAAATGGCGTATTCATATCCTGAAGGTAAACAGAATCAAGTATCTTACCAAATGGTAAGTTACGAAATGGTAAGTTACTGATTGGTAAGTTATTTGCTGATCGGGAGAAGCCGGGGCTTCCCATTCAAATTTTAAAATGCCGCATTCAGCATATTATTCAATGATCATTCAATGGTAACCCTCTTTGCTGCCACTCAATCCACCCTTCGACAAGCTCAGGGTGACAACGAAATTAGTGGTCGTTCAGGGGCAGTCCTCTTTTTTGGAACTCAACCCAATTAATATACTCCGGTGCCACCCGGTGTTCTTCCATGGTAATACAATTGTCAACCGGGCAAACCAGTTTACAGAGATTACAACCCACACATTCTTTTTCAATTACGGTGTATTTATTATATGGGTTTCCGTATTCCAAACTGATGGACTGATGTGAAGTGTCTTCACAGGCAATATAGCATAACCCGCAGTGAATACACTTATCCTGATTGATTTTGGCAATATGGTGGTAATTAATATCCAGGTCCTCCCAATGCGTAATGGCCGGCACCGATTTGCCAATAAAATCCTCCAGCCGCTGATAACCTTTCTCATCCATCCAGTTATTCAAACCTTCGCAAAGATCTTCAATGATCCGGAATCCGTGTTTCATCGCAGCGGTACAGACCTGAACATTCGAAGCACCCAATAACATAAACTCCACCGCATCTTTCCAGGTACTGATGCCGCCGATGCCACTGATGGGTACTTTGGAAGTCAGTTCGTCTTGCGCAATGGTGGTCAGCATTTTTAATGCAATGGGTTTTACGGCCGGACCACAATAGCCGCCAAAAACCGATTTACCTGCCACATAAGGATTAGGTACAAGCGTATCCAGATCAACGCCGGTTACGGATTGAATGGTATTGATCAGTGAAAGCCCGTTGGTGCCGGCTTTCACCACCGAACGGCCGGTAGGCACCACAGAATGTACATTGGGTGTGAGTTTGGTAATCACCGGAATGGTTGCCACTTCCATGACCCATTCCACCACCATACAGGCAATCTCGGGGTCCTGTCCAACCGCAGCACCCATACCGCGTTCAGTCATGCCATGCGGACAACCAAAATTGAGCTCCAGTCCATGGGCACCGGTGTCTTCCACTTTTTTAATCAGTTCATGCCAGCTTTTTTTATCATTATCAGCCATCAGACTCACCACCATGGCCCGGTCAGGAAATAGCTTAATACATTCAGCAATTTCTTTCAGATTAATATCCAGCGGCCGGTCGCTGATCAGTTCAATATTATTGAGTCCCATGACCCTTTGCCCGCCATAATCCACGGCGGAATAACGGGAAGAAACATTCTTCACCTGCGAGCCCAGTGTTTTCCAGACAACACCGCCCCAGCCGGCTTCAAAGGCACGGAGGACATTGTATTTTTTATCTGTCGGCGGTGCACTCGCTAACCAAAAAGGATTTGGTGATTGTATACCGAGGAAGTTTGAAGAGATGTTTGCCATATGTGTTTAATTTTTCATGCAAAGGTTTTCACGCAAAGCCGCAAAGGAGCAGAGGCGCAAAAGGGGGGCAAATAAGCCTGTAGTATTTTTTTCTTTTTGAATCATATTTACAATTTATTTACTACCCTGTGTATTCCCTCTTTAATAAGAGCTACATTAAAGTTGATCAATAGGCCTAGTTTGCAATTTGTCAGTTTCAAATATGTTTGTAACTGCTTGTAATGAACCGGAGCCAATTGTTCAACTGATTTGAATTCAAGTATTACTTTATTGTCAATGATCATATCCGCTCTGAATCCTGCATCCATTTTTATCTCTTCGTGTATCAGAGGAATTGGTTGCTGTCGCCGGTAAGGGATTTTATTTTTGCCCCTTTCGTAACAAAATATTTCCTCATAGACAGATTCAAAAAGCCCTGGACCATATTTTGTATGAATCCTGTAACAAAGGTCAACTACCAATTTTGAAATATCATTTTCCGTCATATCCTTTTCCTCATTTCGTGAACTGTATTTCCTTTTCGTTTTTGCTCCTTAGCGCCTTTGCGTGAAACTGTATTTTAGAATTGCCTTTGCGTCTT
>DAORJS010000015.1:0-14486 GCA_035439185.1 Chitinophagaceae bacterium | reverse complement strand
TTTGCTCCTTAGCGCCTTTGCGTGAAACTGTATTTTAGAATTGCCTTTGCGTCTTATTTACTTTGCGTCTTTGCGTGAAATGTATTTTAAAATTGCAGCACCCCCAACTTTTCCGGCCTGCACAGCATCCACCACTTCTTTCCCACCAGTCACTGCATCTCCACCTGCAAATACACCCTTTAAATTACTGGCACAATCAGTATCTGTTTTAATCTTGCCACCCTGATTAACCAATCCCAAGTTGTTGACCAGTTCTTCAAAAGGTTTTTGCCCCGCCGCCTTAATCACCATATCCACTTCAAGCGTAAAAGTTTCGCCCGTTTCAACAGGGGAGCGGCGCCCACTGGCATCGGGTTCTCCTAATTTCATTATGGAGCAGACTAATTGTTCCACTTTTCCATTGCCGAGTATTTCTTTAGGTGCGGCCAGCCAGATTATCTCACAACCATCCAGCATCGCTATATCGAGTTCATGTTTTGTGCAGGGCATTTCAGCTTCTGTTCGCCGATAGAGCATCGTCACTTCTTTTGCTCCCAGTCTTTTCGCCTGTGTGGCTGCATCTATGGCGGTCATTCCCATGCCGATCACGGCCACTTTATCACCCACAGGTACTGCAGGAAATCCCTGGGTCCTCAGTTCATAGATAAACCGGATAGCATCCTCCACGCCTTCCAGATCCTCGCCAGGGATATCCAGTTCCCTGGCAATACCCACACCAATACCCAGGTAAACGGCATCATAGCTGGCCTGCAGTTCTTTCAGTGTAATATCCTTACCCAGTTCCTGATTATATTTAATAGTAATCCCGCCAATACCGGTGATATAGTTTACTTCTTCTTCACAAAACTCCGGGGTTACTTTATAGGCGGCGATTCCAAAGGTCATCAGTCCGCCGCCCTTGCTTTCTTTTTCATAGATCGTCACTTCCACGCCTTCACGACTCAATACATGTGCACAACTTAAACCGGCCGGACCTGCTCCGACTACGGCAACTTTTTTACCCGTGGCTGCTTTTCTTTCAAATAACTGCCAGTTATTGTCCATCGCTTTTTCCGTACTGTACCGCTGCAATTTGGCAATCGGAATCGGCGGTTCATCCAATAGGTTAAATACACAACTGCCTTCACAGAGTTTTTCCACCGGACAAACCTTACTGCAACCGGCTCCCATGATATTAGAGGAAAAAATGGTATGGGCAGATCCTTTTACATTATCTGTGACGATCTGCTTGATGAACTTGGGTACATCAATATGTGTAGGGCAACTCTTGGTACAAGGCGCATCATAACAAAACAAACAACGGCTGGCTTCCACCTGTGCCGCTGTTTTGTTTTCAAATGGCGGGTGGATGTCAGAAAAATTTATATCATATTGCTCTTTACTGAGACGGTTGTTTTGAATCATTATGTTGAATTTTAAATGTTGAATTTTGAATGATGTTTTTCATTTAAAATTTAGCATACAACATTCATCATAATTCTACCAATTTGCCATATGTCTCCGGTCTTCTGTCCCTGAAAAACTGCCAGACCGACCTGACCTGTTCAATCATTTCAAGATCAAATTCAGCAATCAGCAATTCATCATTATCTTCTGATGCCTGTGCGAATATTTGCCCACGGGGATCAACAAAATAACTGCTGCCATAAAATTTACCCAGGTTCCAGGGCTTTTCAGTTCCCACCCGGTTGATACAACCCATGAAATAGCCATTGGCCGCTGCATGGGCAGGCTGCTCCAGTTTCCATAAGTACTGGGAAAGCCCGGCAACCGTTGCAGATGGATTGTAAACGATTTCCGCACCATTTAAACCAAGGATTCTTGCCCCGTCGGGGAAATGCCGGTCATAGCAGATATACACACCCACTTTGGCATATTTGGTTTGAAAGACCGGGTAACCCAGGTTACCAGGTTTGAAAAAAAACTTTTCCCAGAATCCGGAAGTATGGGGGATATGGTTTTTTCTGTACTTGCCTAAATAAGTTCCATCCGCATCAATCACGGCCGCCGTATTATACAAAACGCCGGCCTGTTCTTTTTCATAAACCGGAACGATCATCACCATATTGTATTTGCGGGCATATTCCTGCATCCGTTCAATAGTGGGACCAGGGACGGTCTCGGCACTCTCATACCAGGCTTTGTCCTGTCCCGGACAGAAATAAGGCGTATTGAAAATTTCCTGAAAGCAAAGTATCTGTACTCCTTTCTTTCCGGCCTCTTCAATCAGGGGAATATGTTTTTGCACCATGGCTTCCTTGATTTCAGCAATGGTTCCTTCACCTTCAGTTTTCGGGAGGCTCATTTGGATGAGACCTGATTTGATGATTCTGGGCATAGATAATTATTTTGAATGATGAATGTTGAATTTTAAATTTTTACCGCTAAGACGCGAAGGCGCAAGGATACGCGAGGATTTCTTTGCGTTTCTTCGCGACATAGCGTCTTTGCGGTTAAATCTTATCGCTTACTTTTTGACGTCGTATAAATTTACCATATCCTTTTTTAATCTTACATTCATTGTTCTCTATCGCAATTTGCCCACGTAGTAAGACTGTCTTTACCTTTCCTGTTATTTGCCAACCTTCATATCCGCTATAGTCTACATTCATGTGATGGGTTTTAGCGGAGAGGGTATGTTGCTCCTTCGGGTCAAAAATCACAATATCTGCATCACTGCCAACGGCAATGGTTCCTTTTTGTGGAAACATGCCGAAGATCTTGGCCGGGTTGGTGCATGCCACTTCCACATATTTATTCAAACTGATTTTTCCTTTATGTACTCCCTCGCTGTATAGCAACTCCATTCTGTTTTCAATAGCGGGATGCCCGTTCGGTATTTTAGAGAAATCATCCTTGCCCATTAGTTTCTGTTCCCACATAAAGGGACAATGATCCGTGGCCACCACCTGCACCAGCCCCTGGTTGATACCAGCCCATAATGTTTCCTGATCTTTCTTTTCACGAAGGGGAGGACTCATCACCCATTTGGCACCATCTTCTTTTTCATATAAGGAAGCATCCAGGATCAGATACTGGATACAGGTTTCCACAAATACTTTCTGGTTTCTTCGGGTGGCATTCCGTACTGCATTTAATGCACCTTCGCAAGTGAGGTGGACAATATAACCAGGACAGCCTGTATAATTCGCTAGATCAGCGAAGCGGCCACTGGCTTCTGCTTCTGTAACCTCCGGTTGCGACAAATAATGATACAGGGGACTCAGTTTTCCCTCTGCACGATGTCTGGCAATCAAGTAGTCAATCATGTCACCGTTGGTGGCATGTACATTAATCAGCCCGCCCTGTTTTTTAACTTCCTGCATCAGTCCCACCATCTGGCGGTCATCAATCATCAGGGCACCTTTATAAGCCATGAATGTCTTGAAGGAACTGATCCCTTCCTTTTCAATTAATCCCTTTATTTCCGATTTGGTTTGTTCATTGAAATCTGTGACGGCCATATGGAAACTGTAATCCCCAACACAATTACCATCACTTCGTCCTCTCCATTCATCCAATGCGGACTGCAGACTATTTCCCTGTTTCTGCAAAATAAAATCAATCACCATGGTGGTGCCGCCAAACAGAGCAGCCCTGGTGCCGGTTTCATAATTGTCGGAAGAGTAGGTGCCCATGAATGGCATATCCAGGTGTACATGCGGATCAATACCGCCGGGAAAAACCAATTTACCGGTGGCGTCGATTTCTTTATCTGCCTTTACCTGAAGGCCCTTGCCAATAGCTTTGATGGTTTCACCTTCGATAAGGATATCAGCTGAATAGTCGTCGGTGGCAGTGATGATTTGTCCGTTTTTGATGAGTGTAGTCATACAGATTTGTTTTACCGCGGAGAAATGAGTTAGCGGAGTTTACGCTGAGATTTTTTTATTAGGTTTTTTACCGAAGAGAAAAAAGAAGTAAACATTTTTACAGATTAACTCTGCGAAACCTCATTTTCTCCTGTTCTCTGCGGTGAGCATTAATTTAGTTTCTCTTCTCATGTTTTCTGCGGTGAATCATTCTTCATTAAGGTCAAATAAACCAACCCACTCACCAGAAAACCGACAAACCAGGCATAGTTATACAAATTCGTGATGGCCGTGGGCAGGAGGTCATCCGGCAATACTTTGATGTTGACCAGGAATCCCGGAATATTGGGAATAATCCCAATTAATAAAGCCAATACCGCATTTATGTTAACACCATTGGAATACTGGTAACGGCCTTTAAAGCTATACAGTTCGTCCACCTGTAATTGCTGTTTCCTGATAAAGTAGTAATCCGCAATCATGATCCCGCCGACAGGACCTAATAGACTGGAATAACCGACCAGCCATGTAAATATATATCCGCTGGGATCGGCAACCAGTTTCCAGGGGAAGATGAGGATGCCGATAATGCCAGTGATATAACCACCTGTTCTGAAACTGATTTTCTTTGGAGCGAGGTTGGCAAAATCATTAGCCGGACTCACAATATTCGCTGCAATATTGGTGGCCAGCGTGGAGATGACCACGGCCAGCATTGCAAAACTCACGATCAATTTATTCTCAAACTTACCCGCTAATTGTACCGGATCCCAGATCGTACTTCCATACACAATCGGCGTGGCGGAAGTCACCACCACACCAATGAATGCAAACATCGTCATGGAGGGAGGGAGCCCTATCGCCTGGCCGCGTATCTGTGCTTTTTGCGATTTTGCATAACGTGTAAAATCAGGAATATTCAATGATAAAGTGGCCCAGAAACCCACCATTCCGGTTAAAGCAGGAAAGAAATAGTTCCAGAATGAAGCACCATGTAATTGGGAAGGCTGTTCCAGAATAGGTCCTAACCCTTTTGCAGCAGTAATTGCCCAGGCAAGCAATGCCAATGCTGCCACCGGTAAAAAGATGGCTTTGAACACCAGTAATTTCCGGATGCTCTCCACTCCATAATACACCACCAGCATATTGAGTAACCAGAATACAAAAAAGCAAATCATAGGTACTGCCTGCGGAAAAAGGGAGTTTGTATCCACGTCCGCCAATGAGGGATTCCAGGCTTTCAGAATATGATACAAGGCATCACCACCAATCCAGGTCTGAATCCCAAACCATCCACAAGCCACAATGGCCCGGAGCATGGCTGGAATATTTGCACCAAGTGTACCAAAACTGGCACGGGCAAAAACCGGAAAAGGAATACCATATTTGGCACCGGCATGTCCATTTAAAATCATTGGAATCAATACAATGGTATTCCCGATAAAAATGGTCAGAATAGCCTGCCACCAGTTCATACCTCCTCCGATCAGTGAACTCGCCAGCATATAAGTGGGAATACAGAGGCTCATACTGATCCACAAAGCCGCATAGTTCCAGGTGCCCCAGGTTCTTTTGGAGGCGGGAACAGGAGCGAGGTCCTCGTTAATCAGGGCCTCTTCCATTAATGCATGCTTATTACTCATAAAAAAAATATTCAATGTTCAATGATCAATGTTCAACGTTAAATGATCAACAACCGGTTAAAAGCTGTTGAATATTGAACATTGTAAATTGATTATTGAGCGTTTACATACTGATCGGCAATGCCAATCGCTTCGCTTAGAATCGCAAGCCCCTCATCAATCTGCTCTTTGGTTACACAAAGGGGAGGAGCAATGAAGACATAACTCCATCTTACAAAAGTGTACATACCCAGCTCTTTGATTTTAGCGGCCACTTTATTCATCACAGTCATCTCATCTGGTTTGGCATTGAAGGGTGCCATGGGTTCTTTTGTGGTTCTGTTTTTGACCAGTTCAATACAACCCAGTAAACCGGTATTGCGGAAATCGCCGATACTGGGATGTTTTTCTTTTAATAATGCGACCTGTTCATCCACATATCTTCCCATGGCTGCAGCATTCGCGATCAATCCTTCATCTTCATAGATTTTTAGAGTCTCCAGCGCAGCTGCACAACTGACAGGATGGGCACTATAGGTCAGTCCAAGTGAAAGGACAGTATCATCATATTTTGCAGCAATGCGGTCACTTACCATCAGGCAGCCAAAAGGCAAATAACCACAAGTGAGTCCTTTGGCCATGGCAATCATATCCGGAATGATTCCATGGTTTTCAAAACCAAACCATTTTCCGGTGCGTCCAAATCCGCTCATCACTTCGTCAATGATCAGGAGGATGTCATATTTATCGCAGATGCTTCGAACTGCTTTTAAGTATCCAACGGGGTATTGCAAACAACCCGAAGACCCTGATTCCCCTTCCAGCAGGATGGCGGCAATATTACCAGGACCTTCATAGGCGATAACTCTTTCCAGAGAAGCCACAGCTTCTTTTAATAAATTTTCTTCCCCATATTCCCAGCGATAGGCATAGGGCAGGTCGAAGTGTACAAAATTGGGTGCCTGCTGGCTGTCCATCGGAATACGCCTGGGATCTCCGCTGGCACTCATCGCACCATAGGAAGCGCCATGGTAAGATTGATAGCGGGTTAATATTTTATGCCGGCCGGTATAAAGTCTCGCCAGTTTAATGCCGTTTTCAATAGAAGTGGCACCGCATAAGGTGAAGAAAGCTTTGTTCAGGTCACCCGGGCAAATTTCGGCCAGTTTCTTTCCTAATTCACCTCTGACTTCCGTCACACAGCTCGGAGTTACATATGCTACTTCCTGCATTTGTTTTACCACAGCTTGTGTGACCCGTTGGTTACCATGACCAATATTCACATTCATCAGTCCGGATGAAAAATCAATATACCGTTTACCCTCATAGTCGTAGAGATATACGCCTTCAGCATATTTTACAGCAATCGGGGCAATGCCCTTTTGCTTGCTCCAGGAAAAGAGCGTGTAGTCAAGATTATCCTGAATGATTTTTTTTCCTTCATCTGATATGCTATTGCTTTTTGAGGGGGCTCCGGCCTTAGTGATATCTGACATATGAATTCAGTTAATTGTATTTGAAAAGATTATAATTTCTTGATCGTAAATCCTATTCGTTCTCTTTGTTCCCATTTTATTTTTCCTGCGTTTTCGTCCAGTAAATTCTCCAACGCATCATACAACTGATTTAACTGGATATCATGTTCTCCAATCCGTTCTTTTATTTGTCTTAACTGTTCTCCCAGATCACTTTCCTGAAACAAGACCTTTCTGATTTCTGCAAATGCACGCATGATAGCAATATTCATTGCGATCGCTTTATCAGAATGAAGAACGCCGCTTAACATTGCAACACCTTGTTCTGTAAAAGCATAGGGCATGTATTTTAAATTACTCCCTCTGCCGGTTTTCAAGGTCACAATTTGTGACCTTGTAGCCTCCGTCAGTTCCATGGCTTCATACTGAAATCGTATTTTTTCAAACTCATCTTTTGTGATCTGAAACATAAAATCTCCGGGAAATCTCTTGATATTTCTCTTCACAGCCTGGTTCAGTACTTTTGGTTCGATTTCATAAAGAGTAGCCAGATCTCTGTCCAGCATTACTCTTTCGCCTCTTATTTGAAATATTCTGTTTTGAATACTTTTAATTATTCTCATTTATTAAAAATTAAGCATCCAAAATCAGCCTTTTCAGTATTTAAATCAAAGAACCGTACAGTAATTGCACCCAAAAACGTGCTTTATAACTCCAGGTCAAGGTTGGCCAGGGATCAACTCATCCAGTTTACACCTGCCTCCGGATTCCACTTGGTGGTGGATTTTTTCAGCTTGGTCCAGAATTCAATGGAGCTTTTGCCCGTGATATCTCCCACACCAAACTTACTCTCATTCCAGCCACCAAAGGAGAAAGGCTCCCTTGGTACAGGTACACCCACATTCACCCCGATCATACCGGCACTGGCCCGGTCAATAATGTAGCGGGCCATCCCGCCGTTTTGCGTAAATACGGAAGCTGCATTACCATAAGGATTGGCATTCTCAATTGCCAGGGCTTCATCAACAGTATTCGTTCGCATGATTGAGATCACCGGTCCGAATATTTCTTCTTTAGCGACAGACATTTCAGGTTTGACAAAATCAATGACTGTTGGTCCTACATAAGTTCCCTGCTCTTTTCCTTTTACGACACTGTTGCGGCCATCAACCAGAATTTTAGCGCCCTGCTTTTCTGCTTCCGTGATATAAGCTTCAATTCTGTCTTTTGATTCTTTACTGATCACCGCACCGAGGTTATCACCGGGTACAATTTTGCGGGCTTCTTCACATATTTTTTCAATGATATGATCCACTTCCCCAACAGCAAGCATCGCTGAAGCCGCCATACATCTTTGTCCGGCGCATCCACTCATACTGGCTGCTACATTCTGTGCAGTCATATCAGGTTTGGCATCCGGCAATACCATCAGGTGGTTCTTGGCACCACCCAGGGCCAGGGCTCTTTTAAACTGTGAGGTGGCGCGTTGATAAACTATCTTAGCCACTTTGGTGGAACCCACAAAAGACACTGCTTCAATTCCCGGATGATCACAAATGGCATTGACTATTTCACTGTCACCATTCACTATATTGAAAACCCCATCCGGCAAACCGGCTTCTTTTAATAATAGGGCCAGTCGGGCGGTACTCAACGGAACTTTTTCCGAAGGCTTCATGATCATACAATTTCCAAGGGCAATGGCATTGGGCAGGGTCCAGTTGGGAACCATGGAAGGAAAATTAAAAGGGACAATGGAAGCAACCACTCCCAGCGGGATATGTTCGGTCCGGCATTCCACTCCTCTGCTTACTTCCAGAACTTCACCGGTAACCAGTTGCGGAAGGGAGCAGGCAAATTCAGTGAGCTCAATACTTTTTTCCACTTCGGCCACTGCTTCAGAATAGGTCTTGCCATTTTCTTCCTGAACCAACCTGGCCAGTTCTTCCATATTTTTCTCCAGTAAAAATTTATAGCGGAAAAAAACCTGTACTCTTTCCTTGATTGGCTTCCGGCTCCAGATTTGGAATGCAGCTGTTGCCGCCCGGACGGCCGCATCCAGGTCACTGGCGGTGGATAAGGGAACGACTGAAAGCTGGCTGCCATCAATCGGGGAGATCACCGGAAGGGTTTTGGTGGAAGAGGCGGGAACAAACTGACCGTTAATATAATTCTGTATAGCTGCGTATTTCATAGCAAGACTTTTAAAATCATCTTCTATAAATATACTTAATTTAACGAAGTTTGCAAGCTAAAGGATTCAATTTCAATGACACCCGAGAGAAAAGAAAGATTAATATCCGTTCTGAATAAGCGACAGGGGAATATCACCATTGTATTGGAGAATGTATTCGATCCGCATAATATTTCTGCCGTGATGCGCACCGCAGATGCCATTGGATTACAGGATATTTATATTCTGAACAATAAAATCCCCCGTCATAAAAAATGGGGAGCCCGCAGTTCTTCCAGTGCGGCCAAATGGTTAAGCATCCATCAGTTTACAGATGCAACTGAATGCTTCTCCTCCTTACGCCAGCGCTATTCAACCATTTTAACAACCCATCTCAGCAGCGATGCCATTGGTTTGCACCAGATTGATTTCACCCAAAGCATTGCCCTGGTTTTTGGAAACGAACACACTGGAGTCAGCGATGAGATCAGGGCCATGGCCGATGGTAATTTCATTATTCCACAGGTGGGTATAATCAAATCACTTAATATCAGTGTTGCCTGTGCGGTTACTTTGTATGAAGCCTTCCGTCAGAAATTACTGGCAGGGCATTACAACCAACCGGGACTGGATCCCGTCCAATATGAGGAGTTGATGCGGAAGTGGGAGGAGAACAGAGATGAATAAAATACAAAGTTCAAAATTCAAAGTACGAAATTGGAAGTGCATGAAACGGATACTGACAATTATTTGCAGTTTGTTGTGGGTCGGAGGGATGCATGCACAGGAGATCAGGGCCGTGAAAGCAACGGAGCTGGAGAAAATCATCAGTGAAACAGACCGGCCGCTGGTTATTAATATGTGGGCCACCTGGTGTGTGCCCTGTATTGAAGAGATTCCTTACTTCCTGCAGGAAATTAAAAAACATAATGAGGGCGCTGGTACCGCTGCCGATAGCATCCGGCTGATCCTGGTGAGTCTGGATGGGAAAGAAAATTTCCCGAAGCAATTAAAAAGCTTTGTTCAAAAAAGGAATTTCAGCACAGAAATACTTTGGCTGGATGAAACCAATGCTGATTATTTCTGTCCGAAACTTGACCCCAAATGGTCGGGAGTAATTCCGGCAACCCTCTTTGTAAATCCCAAAAAAGGTTACCGGAATTTTGTTGAAGAGCAACTCTCCCAGGAAGCACTGAAAAGAGAACTCATGGCTATACTGAAATAATCTATACCAGTTCTTCCCTGGCTTCCTGCATTTCACGGCGGGCTTTCGCCACGATTTGCAGAAAATATATACCGGCCCCCAGGCTGATCAGGGCCAGGGTGATGCCCATAAAACTCTTGTAATAGATACCCATGGCAAGGGCAAATCCCACTAAAATCATGAATCCAAAAATGATCAGGCGGCTAAGGAGCTGACGGGAGGACATAAGCATTGATTTGGGTGAGGTAATGAAGTTACTTACCGGCTTAGATGATGTCCTTAAAAAATTCCATAAAGATTTGCAAAAAAAAATCCTCCCGGTAAAAGCCGGGAGGATAATTCAGTTCATTTTATCCGGATCAGAGCCTTTTTATGGAGCAGCCGACTGAGCGGGACTGTTTGACGGAAACTTCCTTGCCACCCAATACTTCATCAATGGCCACCCGCAGGTGTTTACGGCTTACGGCACCTGCATCATTCGGGTTATCGTCTATGGCTCCATGATACACCAGTTTGCCACTGCCATCAAAGAGGAAACACTCCGGAGTCCGGTTGGCACCGAAAGCATCTGCCAGGGTGGAATTCTGATCCACCATATAATACCAGCCATAACCTTGTTCTTTGGCATAAGCCTTCATGTCGTCATAGGAGTCAGCTTCTGATCTTTGGGCTTCATTTGAATTGAGAACGGCAACCCCCAGTCCGCTACCCAGCGCATACTTGCAGACTTCATAAGTCCGGCTTTGGTTTTTAATTACATAAGGACAGGTATTGCAACTGAACATGACCAGCAATCCCTTAGGGGTTTGGACTTCCTGCAGGGATATTTCCTTGCCCGACACATCTTTCATTTTCAGATCTGGTTTGGGAACCGGAGCTCCCAATGGCAATGGATCCACATTCACGGCAAAAGCAGCAGCCATAGCGAGGGCAGGTATTGCTGCATAAAATATTTTTTTCATATTACTGGTTTTTGCTCCTCTAAATTACAGCAAATTCGATCAGGATGCAGCACCATCTGTCGCTGATTCTTTCCGTTCGTCTGCAATTTTTTTCAGGGAATTGATACTCACATTCAGTTCAAACCCGATCAGCAGGACCAGGGAATTAATAAAAATCAGGGCCATCATGATTAAAATTGTACCAATTGATCCATAGAGTTCGTCATAATACCCAAAGCGACTGACCCACCAGGAAAAGAGCAGGGTGGTGCAAAGCATGAGAACTGTAGCAAGGATCGAGCCCGGATTTATCAGGCGCCATTTCTTATCAACAGCGGGTGCATGCCGGTAGATATAGGAAATACAATAAAAGAAAAGAAGGATGATCACAATCCAACGGGTGTTCCGGATAATGGCTTTCCAGGTATCGCTGATATTCAGAATGTTCAGCACTTTGCCCTGAGCCACCAGCAAGAGTACGGAAATGCTGACGAGTATGTACAGGATAAATGTGATCTTGAGTGCAGAAAGTCTTTTTTGTAATTCCTTTCTTTTCCTGAATCCGAGGTAGTTTTTATCAAAAGAACGCTGAATACCCATCATAGCATTGGAGGAAAAGAACATGGACAATAAAAAACCAAGTGATAATAATCCGTTCCGGGGTTTATTGATAAAATCCTGCAGGAAATGAATCAGGTTGGCATTGTTTTTCTCTCCGGGAATCACATCCCTGATCAGACTATACAAGCCTTCTTCAAAATCAACGGAGATGGGTAAAAAAGGGATTAAGGTGAACAGAAACATGATCGCCGGAGGAATAGCCATCACGAGGTTAAAGGAAATGGCCGATGCCCGTTCCGTCATCCCCACGGTTTTCACCTGCTTGATAAAGAACAGCACCACATCATACAAGGGTATTCCCCTGAAGCCGGGAAAAGAAGTTTGTTTGCTCTTGCCCACTAAATAAGTGGCCGGTGCAGAGGAACTGATCTTATTGGCAATACGTTTGATCACTTTTGTGCCTGCAGGGCTTTTTGTTTCCGGATCGAATCAGCACGGCGGTTCTGCTCGGCATGAAAGAGCTTCACATATTTGTTATGGTCATTGAGGTTGGTGGTAAAAATGGTACTGCCATCAAACTGATAACTGGCCACAAAGAAAATGTATTCAGTCTGCGGGGCATTCAATACAGCCTCAATCGATTCTATTGATGGCGTACAAATAGGCCCCGGAGGCAGACCTTCGTGCAGGTAGGTATTATAGGGTGATTCCAGTTTCAGATGAACACCGGTGATCCTGCCCAATTGAAAATTCCGGGTGATGAATTTCACCGTAGGATCAGCCTGTAATCGCATTCCCTTTCTCAACCGGTTGATATAAACAGAAGCCACATTGGCCTTGTCATTTTTCCGGTTGGTTTCCTCTTCTACAATTGATGCCATGATCATGGCCTGTTGCGGGTTTAAACCCTGCGCTGCTGCTTTGGCCTTCCGGTCATCATTCCAGAACCGGTTATATGCGGCATAAAGTTGTTGCATCAGTTTTTCAGGACTGCTGTTCCATTTATGAAAATAAGTGTCGGGTATGATCAGTGACATCACCGTATTGGTATCCACTCCATAAGCCCGAAGCGAATCGGCATTGTTCAGGTAATTGATCATTTGAAGAGAGTCAAACTGAAAATCAAATTTCTTTCCGCTGCCCATTTTGCCCGAAAATAATTCCTTTGTCCTTTCTTTTACGATGGTCATTTTAACCAGGGACTGGTCGCCGCTGCGTAACATTTTAACGAGGTTAAATGCACTCATCCCATCTTTGAATAAATAACGACCTGGTTTTGGTTTTTTAAAACGCAGCATCTTGCAGGCCCAGTCGAACCCATTGCTTTTCAGCAGCTTTTTATCATTTAATTGATTTTTAAGTTCAGACAGGTTTGTGCCTTCCTGTATATAGAAAAATTGTTTGTCGGGATTACTGACAGAGGGGCGCATGACCAGGAAAACGATATATCCCACGATTACCAGCAGGATTCCCAGGATGGCCCAGATAAGCTTTTTCTTCATATTCGGTACTTGATATGCTTCCTGCAATTTAACAGCTTCGGGGCATAAATCCGCTGATTAATTCAGGCTGGAATGACATGAAAAAACCCGTTCCTTTAACAGAAACGGGTCCGGTATTTTGTAAAAAATGATTTATTTAGGTGCTGTTGCCGGGGGAGTGGTAGTAGGTACAGCAGGAACTGTATTAGCAGGTACAGTTGGTTGAGAACTGGCAGGAACCGTAGCACCTGCAGCTTCTTTAGTTCTGTCGGCAGCTGAACTGGCAGAACCGGAAATAAAGATCACAGATAAAAGGCTCAGTAAGCCGATTACACCGGCAAAGATCCAGGTACCTCTTTCCAGTACATCAGTAGTTTGTTTTACGCCCATGAACTGGTTGCTGAATCCGGCAATATTACCGGTCAGACCACCACCTTTGGGGTTCTGTACCAATACGATAAGCCCCAGTATCACCGAAGCAAGCACCACGAGTATAATGAACAAAGTTGTCATGTCAATTCAGTTTCTTTAAATCCTCAATTTTCGCTGCAAAATAAGTGCTTTTAGCGGGTTCAAGCAAACTTAATTTCTGATAGATATCAATGGCTTTGGCACTATTTCCCTGCTTTTCCCAAACCTCGGCCATTGCTTCCGTATAAACCTCTTCATCCCGGATGGAATTTTCCGCCAATTTGACCACTTTATCCTCAGTGGCCGGCTCATTTGGCCTGATAACATCTGTTGCCGGTCCCTTTTTAAGTGTTTTCAGCCATTCAGTAAAACTCTTCAGCTGCTGACCAAATTTGTCCTTTGGTTTTTCATCTTCTTTGAATTTGATTCCCTGTGAAGCAAAATAATCAACCGTATGATAGGGTTCGAAGAGCAAATCAGATCCGGACTGGTCATTGACCATGGTTTGAAAAGCCGGATTTTCCATTAATGGATCTCTTTCCGTATTAATTACAGGTAATTCCGGACCTGCTGTTTCAGTAACAGCAGCCACCACATGCATTTCGGCAGGTTCAGGCTTTTGAGGAATGGCGGTTACAGGAATTGACTCAGTGATTTCCGGAATGTCTTCAACAACGGCCTCTGACTTTGATTCATTAAGTATCAATTCATCCGTCTCGGATGTAGCAACCATTGTTTCTTCAGGAACCAATTCAGTTACTATTTCAGTATGAACCGGTATTTGTTCAGGTACCGTTTCGGTCGAA
>DAORJS010000014.1:0-20309 GCA_035439185.1 Chitinophagaceae bacterium | reverse complement strand
CAAAATGGATGTATTATCACCTGCTCGACGGAGATCTTGCCAGTAACAGCTGCAGCTGGCAATGGGTGGCCGGCAGTTTCTCTGCCAAACAGTATTATTGTAATCAGGAAAATATTAATACTTATTCCGGAACCACACAAAAAAACACATTTCTTGACAAAGAGTACGAGGAACTGCCCCGGATGGAAATACCGGCTGTATTAAAAGCAACCGGCTCTTTTAAACCGGTTACGCAATTACCTGTTACCGGGCGCCCCAGGATGAATCCGGATATGCCATTGATGATTTACAACAGTTATAACCTGGATCCAAACTGGCGGAAAGAAATGTCTGCTAACAGAATATTATTGCTGGAACCCTCCCATTTCAGGGAATATCCGGTCAGTGATAAAGTCATCCGTTTTATTACTGAGCTGGCCGCAAATATTGAAGGAATACAGGTGTTTACCGGTGAATTGAAAGATATTCCGGAATTACAAAAATTTCCGGCGATTTATTCCAAAGAGCATCCCGCATTTCCTCATTATCCGGGCATCAGAGACCAGAGAGAATGGCTCTTCCCGGATATACAGGGTTTATATCCCTCCTTCTTCAGTTACTGGAAAAAATGTGAAAGGGAACTTGACCGGTTACATGAACATCATCAATTTCCTGTCATAACCGGAAAAAACCCGCAACCCGCTTATCTTTGAAAAGCAACCCTGAAACAGGATTGAAAAAAGATAAATATGGAAACAAAAAAAGCCGCAGACTCAATAACCATTATGACAGAACTGGTGCTTCCCAATGACACCAATTTATTTAATAACCTCATGGGTGGCCGACTGATGTACTGGATGGATATTGCAGCTGCCCTTTCGGCGCAGAAACATTGCAACGCCCCCGTTGTTACCGCATCAGTAGATAATATTTCATTTGAGAATCCCATCAAACTGGGTAACGTTGTGCATATTGAAGCAAAAGTAACACGCGCTTTTACTTCTTCCATGGAAATACACCTGAGAGTTTGGGGAGAAGACCTCACACAACAATATAAATACAAAAGCAACGAAGCATATTACACTTTTGTTGCCCTTGATCCCAACCGTAAGCCCAGACCTGTTCCCGGGCTCTTGCCTGAAACAGAAGAAGAAAGAAAATTATTTGATGGTGCCTTAAGAAGAAGGCAATTGAGACTGATCCTCGGCGGAAAACTTAAACCAGATGATGCCACGGAACTGAAGGCATTATTTGTAAAGGATTAAACGGTTGCCTGATTTTCCTGTATATGATGTCTGCCCTTCATCATGAAAGGCTTACTTTGTTCAATGGCATCCATTACCTGCGCCAAAATGGTAGTGGCAGGCGCATCGTAATCAATCTCCAGCGGGGCTTTAAAAGTAATACTGAGGGCGGTTCCCTTTTTCTTGAACCGTAATCCCTTTTTATTAAAAGCCCGCCAGAAACCGCTGATCACCACTGGAATCACTACGGGTTTTGTTTGCTTAATGATCATGGCAGTTCCTTTTCTTCCCGGAGCAAAAGGTTTCGTAGTCCCCTGCGGAAAAGTGATCACCCAGTTTTGTTCCAGTGCCCTGAATATTTTACGGGTATCAGATGGATCCAGTCCTTTCCGGACTTCTTTGCCTTCTTCCCGCCAGGTCCGTTTAACGGTTAACCCTCCTGCCAATAAAAAAATCCGGCTGATCAGACTTCCTTTCATGGTTTCTTCTGCGGCAACATAATTCACACGGGTAAAAGGATTCAACAGATAGTAAGGAATTCCCAGGCGGTTTTTTTTACCCCATTTAACAGCACAGAAAATATGCAGGAAAGTAATGACATCGGCAAAATAGGTTTGGTGATTGCTTACAAAAAGCACATTTCTTTTAGGCAAATTGGCAAAATGTTCAGTACCTGAGATACGCAGTTTATTGACGATGGCAAGTCCGGGATACGAAAACAGTCCAACGAAAAAATATACAATTTTTCGGATGGGATGGAAGTTTTTCAGCCGGTTAATGATAGAGGAGCCCATAAAAGCAATCATTCAAATCCGTCTCAAATTAAGAAAAGAAGACTTTGAATCGGCAAACTCCTGGCGGTAAAATACAAAAAGGCCTCCCCGGAGGGAGGCCAGTATCAGCTGTAAACCTTTGAGCATGAAATCAGCTGAAACAAAGTTTACGCAGACTGCTAAAGATTTGTAGAGGTTTTTCCAGGATAAAATAAAATGATGTATAAGAATTCCCGGGGAAGAACTCCCCGGGAATTTTGCAGAAATTATTGTAAAGTAACTTTCTGGCTGAAAGACTCACCCGTTTCAGTATTCCGGACCTTCATGATATAAGTACCGGCAGGGAGACTGTTTCTGTTCACATTCACATATTGTACATTGTACTGTACGATCGCACGCTGTGAAGAAACTTCCTGTCCGCCCATATTGTAGAGGCTGATCAGGTATTCACCCTTAACATTAGAAAACTCAACACTCATATTGCTGACAGCTGGATTCGGGAACACCCTTACACCCTTGATGCTGCCTGCTTTACGCACCACTGCAATATTGCTGAATTTGTAGCTGCCATCCTCATCCAGTAAACGGAGACGATAATAATAAACCGGAGCCTGCATATTCAGGTCAGTATGTGCATAGTTTGATTCCACCACACTGTTACCCATGGCCGCCTTGGTACCAATCACACTGAAATTAACTCCATCGGAACTTCTTTCAATCTGAAACTCTTTGGTATTGATTTCAGAAGCTGTTTTCCAGTTCAGTTGAACGTCATTGCCGCTCAGCGCTGCATTCAGTTGCATACCAGTGGCAGGCAAAGGAATCAGCTGCTCTTGCTTCAGACTGGCTGAAATAAACCAGATATCACCAGTCAGCGGATCTCTGGTACCACCATTTACGGCAGCACCCGGAGCAGACCAGTTGAACTGTGAACCGCTGGCACCACGCAGGTAAACCCGGAAACGCAGGAATCTTACTGTTTGGTTTACCCTTACACTACCTGAGGCAGCACCATAGTTATTGAACTGACCGGGAGCAGGTACACCCTGATCGGTGGATTCTCCGTTCGGATTAGTCGTATTGTTATTAACAATCAGATTACCGGAGAGACCAAAGAACTGATTTCCTGCCATCCGTGTCATCGGATAACCACCAACCAGTTCCAGTTCAGTAGTAAAGAAAGTAGAAATCCAGTTGGCTGTATTAGATGGATCTAATGCAGTAGGGCAATAACGGTATGAACCACCCAGCCCTGCAATATGAATCACCGGATTCTGTACAAAGCGGCTGAATGTAATCACCAGATCACCATAATAGTGACGGGTAGTGGCATTATGGGCACGGCCCAAATCAGCCATCACCTGTGCACAGGTAAATACGCTGACGCCACCGTTGGCATCCGTAGCAGGGTTTGGCAGTAATCCCTCTGCATCTATACCAGTACCGGATTGAGCAGGATAAGATCCCGCCACCGGTGTGGCACCCGCATCAGACATAAACATTCCGTTTCTGGGGCCCCAGCTGTTACCAAAGGCACCAAAAAGATCATAACTGTTCAATGGCGAAGCCTGTTGAACGTTTGGATTTCCGGGAGCCGTTCCGGTAGCCTGAGATGGACCGGCACCGAATACCAGACCGGTTGAAACGGCATTAGAAGTACCACTTAAATTGGTGGTACCGGCTCCGTAAGTAAGTCCGGTGAATTGCTGATTCGCCAGCGAAATCGTAGCGGAAATATAAGGAGCGGTAACGGCATCAGGGGCATTACCCTGTGCATTGAAATTACCATTGTCAAGTCTGTCCTTATCAAAAAAGACAACATGGTTAGCGGTCCTTGGACCAAAACCATTACCGGCAACAGGTGTGGTGGCATGATTAAGGGTCATTTCCATCAGCTTTGCCTGGCCGAAAGATGCTGCACCCGCCAGAAGGGCGGACATGATCAGTGCGCAGCGTTTTGTGTTTTTGCTCATAACAGGTTTTTTTAATTATTAGAAAGCGTTGAATATTTTTTTTATTATCCGATTACAGTGTCACCACCGCTGATTTTAATACCAAAATTGATATTGATTACATTGGTATTGCCTACCGGGACAGTGATCCTTCCGTCATTGATACCATCGCTGCCTGTAGGACCGTTTGGCGGATTGGCATTTTTCTGACCGGTATGTTCCCATCCTGAAGGAAGGATGTTTGGAATAGAAGCCTCCGCAGTTCCCACTGGAAGTACCACACTGGTCAGGTAAACCCGATAGGTTTTATTTGGAGTCACTGTATTGAAATTGTAAGTACCGGTTCCGCTGGATACCAGGGTTACTTTTTCAATCAGTCCGGTAGTGGTATTCACCAGGTAAGCACGCAGACCCACTGGTATACCTGCTGCTGGCGGCACCTGTGCAGCACCACTATTGTTCACCAGATTATCATTCATACCGTTTACATCGTGCCATACATTACCACTGAGGGTAACAAAGAAGTTCAGTCCCGCATCGATATCCTGCCTGATCTGACCGGGGGCAAGACTAAAGGCATCAGTCAATCCGGTTGTAACATCAGCATTGCTGTCATTAGCGGTTGTACTACCTGCTGCATTCTTTGTGGTATATACAGAACCGGTTGGTTTATCAGTAAAGCCGATGGTATAGTTTGCTCCGCCAGCCGGTACAGGAATATTATTAATGAAATAATATCCGTTTCCGTCTGTAACTGCTGAAGCAACCGGTACATTGGCACTGTTATAAAGGGTTACTGTTACCCCCGCAACACCCGGCTCACCTGCATCCTGGATACCATTTGCATTCAGATCATTCCAGACAAAATCACCTACTGCAGCAAATCTTGTAACCAGACCGGCATCTATTGTTGTATTAGTTTGGCCGGCCACCAGCGTAAAGGCATCTGTTTTACCGGTAGCAGGATTTACATCACTGTCACTGGCATCAGCACCATTATCTTTTGTTGTGAAAGAAGAACCAAGCGGAAGACCACTGAATCCGATGGTGTAAGAACCTGGGGTAACATTCACAAACAGGTATTTACCATTGGCATCTGTTACTGTTGAAGCAACAGGAGCGCCGGCACTGTTATACAGCGTCACCAGCACACCAGGAATACCAGGCTCAGTAGCACCCTGCTGACCATTACCATCCACATCACTCCATACATAGTCACCTACCGCAGCAGTGGTGGTACTCTTAATTCCCAGGTCTCTGCTCAGATCAATTCCGCCAGCAGCCAGTGCAAATGGATCTGTCGTCAGGGTGGTGGCATCAGCATCACTGTCTGTCGCATCATTTACAGGTGCGGCATCCTTGGTGGTGGCAACAAATCCTGAAGGCAGATTACCAAAACTTACACGATAAGTACCGGCAGCCAGATCTGTAAACAGATAGAATCCGTTAGCATCCGTTACCGTATTCTTAATAACTGTACCGCTATTATCTATCAGGAACACACTCACACCAGGCACTCCTGGTTCGGTAGTTCCCTGGAAGCCATTGGCATCAGTATCAATCCATACATAATTACCTATACGGCCTAACGCGGTATTTGTGTTTCTGATGGCAGCATCAACAGTGGTGTTGATCTGTCCCGGCAACAGGGTCACCGGTCCGGTTTTACCGGTTGTACCATCCGCATCACTGTCTTTCGCGTCATTGCTACCTGCATCTTTTGTTCCAAAAACATACCCTGAAGGCAATCCGCTGAAACCAACCACATAGGTGCCGGCAATAAGATTGCTGAACTGGTAATTACCGAGGGCATCCGTAGTAGTTGTAGCAATAACAGTGGTTCCATCAGCTGCATACAGTGTAACTGTAACACCTGCAACACCAGGTTCGCCTGCATCCTGAATACCATTATTGTTTAAATCATTCCATACAAAATCCCCGATGCTGGCTTTGGAATCAAATACATTCGGATTAGAAACAATACCGGCATCCCAGGTGGTAATTACATTTCCGGTACCGGCTACTGTAATAGTTGAAGTACGTCCGGTAGCAGGATTTACATCACTGTCAACCGCATCTCCACCTGCATCTGCAGGACTGAAAGCATAACCAGCCGGCAGATTACTGAATCCAATGGTATAGCTGCCTGCAGCCACATCCGTGAACATATACAGCCCCTGTGCATTGGTGGTGGTTGTTTTTAACACCGCACCTGTTGTTGCATTATAAAGCGTCACCGTGATACCCGGTACACCGGCTTCACCCGGATCCTGGATACCATTTTTATTCAGATCGTACCAAACAAAATCCCCGATACTGTTCAATGCGGTTGTGGCTCTCAGACCGGCATCAATAGTCATATTCACTGCATCAGCAATCAGGGTAAAGCTGGCGGTAGTACCAGCACCATTGGCTGCATTCACATCACTGTCCTTGGTATCATCTGCACCTGCATCAGCCGTTACAAAATTGTAACCGGCCGGTGTACCGGAGAATTTCACATAATAAGATCCCGGATCAACATTGTTGAAAACATAGTATCCTAAAGCATTGGTTGTTGTGGTCGCTACCAGTACATTGGCGCTTGTATACAGCTGTACCGTTACACCCGGAACACCAGGTTCATTGGCATCCTGAGCATTATCATTATCCAGATCAATCCATACATAATCTCCCACAGCTGCCTTGGTAATATCGGTTACATTCAAACCGCCATCCAGGGTCAGGTTCACACCGGTTGTCACGGCAAAAGGAGCTGTTCTTCCGGTAGCCGGGGTAAAGTCACTATCCAGATTATCAGCAGCCGCATCCTGTGCTGAGAACTGATATCCCGCAGGAGGTGTTACGCCCAGCGTATAGGTACCCGCTGGAACATCATTGAATTCATAATGTCCGTTATTATCTGTGATGGTTGTCCTAACAGGCACACCACTGTTATTGTATAAAGTAACCACCACTCCGGCGATACCCGGTTCTCCGGAATCCTGATCGCCATCCTTATTCAGGTCATTCCAGATAAAGTCACCGATCCGGTTGGGTTGTGTGAGGTATAAACCTGCATCCACATAAGTAACATTGGGTACTGCTGTGGTCAGTGTGATATTACCAGTTCTTCCGGTACTGATATTGGCATCACTGTTTACGGCACCAGCCACTCCGGCAGCATCTGCATCCTGCGGAGAATACACATAACCCGGTGCCTGGCTGAAGCGAACCTGATAATTTACACCAGCTGCACTTACCGGAAGATTAGAGAATTTATATAAGCCATAAGCATCTGTTACTGTAGAAGCAATCAGGCTACCGGCATTGTTATAAAGAGAAACCGTTACACCAGCCAATCCTAATTCACCTGCATCCTGAATACCATCCCTGTCTGTATCATTCCACACACGGTCAGCTATGGAACCAGGTGCAGTTAAAGTAACACACCAGAGATCCGTTTTGATCCAGCTGCCTGTTCCGTTGAAAGCAACATTTGTATACTTGGCACCCTGGGGAACAACAGCAGTCCATTGATATTGCTGAGGGCCAACAGGAGCAGCACCCAGTACTTTGTTCACTTCCACAGCAGCCTGTGACATATAATTCCAGTTTGCATCAAAGAACTGAACCGCAACCTGATGATAGAATGAATTATCATGAGTACCGGCATATACACTAACATTGATCACTGTACCTACGGCCAGATTAGTGCCGATGGTCTGGGAAACCCAGTTATTGGATGCATTGGTGATTTCAAAATCACCGGATTTGCTTCCGCAGGCAATCGCACCGCCGCCCGCATTGAAATTACCACCTGACCAGGACCAACTGGTCGTACCGCTTTCAAAGCTGGGGTTTAATACGATATTACCCGGGCAGGAACAACCATCATTCAGTGTGAAAGTGATCGTCTCTTCATCACATTTCGTTCCGGTGGCATCGGCGCCATTGTAAATTTTCACATTAACAGAATAAGTACCGGCAGCACCTGTCCAGGCGCCACCACCTGTAGCCGGCGAATTGTAAGGAGCTGTATTTTCTATATTGGAACTGGGGGTTGGACCTGTAATGGTATACTGCACACTACCCACCGAACCCGATGTGTTTGTTTCCAGATTATATAATGATCCTAATTGGGCAACCGTAAATACAGCGCCATTGGTAATTGGTAAATCAGTACCTCCATCGAGCTTATTAAATACTAAACCGGTAAACTGTGCCGTACAGGTTGTAGTGGCACAGGGAGTATTATTAACTACAATGGTATGATTCACACTGGATGTACCTGAATTCCAGGTATTACCTGAAGGCATATTACAGGGGTTTACACCAGCACCATCAGATATCACACAACGGATCACTAATCCGTGCAGTGCACTGTTGGGGTTATTAAAAACAATCGGTGCCGGATTGGTGGTGGCTGTTGAAGTGGCACCACTCACCGAATAAGTAAAACCATTGATGGTGTTGTTTCCATTTACAATACATACCCAGGCGCCGGAAGCATTCCGGTATTGCCAGGCATAATTGGAAGAGGAATTTACATTGACAACGGTAGCATCAATACTGTAAACCGGACCAGTATTACAACTGGCTGTATAACCGCTTACATCATGTGCAAATACGGAAACTGAAAATAAAACGGCCAGTACCGTGTAAAAAGTTTTCTGGATAGTTGACGATACATTATATGTACCGTTTCCCCGGGCGGATACGCGTGGTGTCATGCTCAATTATTTTCTTTAAAAGAAAAAAGGTTAATTGGCTTCAGGGGATACAGGTAATAAGCGATCTTTCGCAGGAATAGGGATACAGATTTGAGTTGACCTTATAGCAGTCAGCTACCAATGAATTGATACCAGGATAAAAGGTTTCGGTCTTCGAAGTAAAATTGGAGTGGATTGTCCGGTAGGATGTTTGGAAATACTAAGTGTTATTGCTTAGGGGTACAAATGTATATTTCACATTTAACATTTGCAATAGTTTTCAAAAAAATATTGCAAAGAAAATAAATCACTAATCTTTTCATCAACAGTTACTTAAATAAAATATCCTGCATCGTAAAATCACTATTCCGGGATGTGCTGAACAAAAAAAAAGCCGCAATAAATGCGGCTTTTCTATCATTTTTGAGACTTTTTTACTCTGATTTGGGCTCAGATGCGGCTTCATCCTTCGCTCCGCTGTCCAGTTTCTTTTTCAGGTCTGCCAGCACACCCAGATCTCCCAGGGTGGCTTTTTCTACCTTACTCTGAACATTCTTTACAGCTTTACGGGTTTGTTCTGCCTCGGTCCTTGCTTCTTTTTTAACCGCCTCAGCAGCTTCTACCTGGCCTTGTTCCCAGATACGGGTGTGCGAAACAACAATCCGCTTTTCATTGCGATCAAATTCGATCACCATGAACTGGGCTGTTTCATCCGCACCGATGCTCTTTCCATCTTCTTTTGACAGATGACGGTTAGGTGCAAATCCTTCCAGACCGTAAGGAAGCTGAACAGTAGCCCCTTTATCATCCCTGCGGGTTACCACACCTTCGTGCAATGTGCCGATGGCAAAAGTATCCTGCAGTGTATTCCAGGGATCTTCTTCCAGCTGTTTGTGTCCAAGCTGCAGCTTGCGGTTATCTTTATCAATGCCCAGGATGATTACATCAATGTTGGAACCAACTTTTGTGTACTCTCCGGGATGATTGAAACGCTTCAGCCAGCTCAGGTCACTGATATGGATCATACCACCGATACCAGGTGCAAGCTCCACAAACACGCCATAGTTGGTGATGTTTTTCACCAGACCGGTATGCTTGCTTCCTTCAGCAAATTTTGCTTCAATATCACTCCAGGGATCAGGAGACAATTGCTTAATAGAAAGGCTCATCTTGCGGTTCGACTTATCCAGTGTTACCACTTTTGCCTCATGCTCATCACCCAGCTTGAAGAATTCCTTGGCATTGATCGGCGTATTAGCCCATGTAATTTCAGAAACGTGTACCAGTCCTTCCACACCCGGCTGAATTTCCAGGAATGCACCATAATCTTCAATATTCACCACACGGCCTTTTACTACATTGCCTTCAGCAATACTTTCTGCCAGTACATCCCATGGATGCGGTGTCAGTTGCTTCAGACCAAGGCTGATCCGTTTTTTCTCATCATCAAAATCAAGTACCACCACATTGATCTTCTGATCAAGTTTAAGTACCTCGGAAGGATGAGAAATACGACCCCATGAAATATCAGTAATATAAAGCAGACCATCGAGTCCGCCCAGGTCCATGAACGCACCAAAGTCGGTGATGTTCTTCACGGTACCTTCGAGCACCTGGCCTTTCTCCAGTTTGCTCATGATCTCGGCACGCTGTGCCTCGATATCGCTTTCGATCAGTGCTTTGTGTGATACCACGGCATTCTTGATGGTTTCGTTGATCTTCACCACTTTGAATTCCATCGTTTTTCCTACAAACTGATCGTAATCGGTTACAGGTTTTACATCGATCTGTGAACCTGGCAGGAAGGTTTCCATACCAAATACATCTACAATCAGACCGCCTTTTGTTTTAGAGGTAACCGTACCGGTAATCACTTCTCCGGTTTTATGTACTTCCACAATTTTTTCCCAGGCACGGGTAATACGGGCCTGTTTGCGGCTCAGGTTCAGGTGTCCTTCCCTGTCTTCCTTTTCCACCACCATTACTTCCACTTCATCGCCTACAGAAAGTCCGGGAATATCACGGAACTCATTCAGAGAAATCAATCCATCACTTTTGAAACCAATATTCAGAACCACGTCAGTCTTGGTCAGACCAACAACAAGTCCTTTGATCAGTTCACCATCGTTCAGTTGTACAAAAGTGTTGTCATACACATTGTGGTATTTCTCCCTTTCTTCATTGGTGTAAGAAATCACATTGCGTTTGTCTACACTCCAGTCAAAATCATCATGGGCAGTCGCTACCGCTGCTACGGGCGCCTCAACAGGTGCAGTTGTTGTCGCTGTAGTTGCCTCTTCCGTATTGGCGGAACCGGCAGACTCCTGTGCATCAGCGTTTAATTGTTTTGAAAAAAGATGATCAAACATGTTAAATAGGTCCCGAAGGGTTTTATTTTCGGGGTTGCAAAGATAAAACTTTGTTTTGGGGTTCCGGCACCGGAGAGGCAGTAAATTTTGAGTTAAATCAACCTTTCTAAAAATCTGATTTTCATATATTTACAACCAGCATCCGGTTAGCTTAACGACCCAGTAAATCTCAAATCAACCCCATTGACTCAAAACTTACCTTGCTTTATCCATTCCTGAAAATATTAGCCCGTGCATCTTTTAGGATTTATTGCCGGAAACTGTTCCTGAATAAGCCCTCCCTGCTGCAAATAAAAGGCCCTGTTTTACTGGCCGCCAATCATCCGAATTCATTTTTGGATTCCATCATCATCGACAGCCTGTTCAGGCAACCCGTATGGTCACTGGCCCGTGGTGATGTTTTCAAAAAACCATTTTATATTAAACTCCTGCGGGCTTTAAGGATCATGCCGGTCTATCGTACCAGTGAGGGCGTTGAAAACCTGACGGGGAATTACAAAACATTTGCTGAATGTATTTCTTTGTTCCGGGGAAATAATATCATCTGTATTTTCAGCGAAGGGAAATGTATCAATGAATGGCACCTGCGCCCTTTGAAAAAAGGAACGGCGAGACTCGCCATCCAGGCCTGGGAAGAAGGCATTCCATTACAGGTGATTCCCGTTGGAATTAATTTCAGCTCCTTCCATTTTTTTGGGAAAAATATATTTCTGCAGTTTGGTCAGATCATTCGCAGTACAGATATAAACCTGCAGCAACCGGATGGACTCCGCCATACCGCTTTCAATACGCTGCTCGAAAAAGAATTACAACAACTGGTTTTTGAAATCCCAAAAGATGATTTAACACAACAAGCGGAAAAGCTGGCTGTTCCAGTCAGTCTGTTCAGAAAAATATTCCTCTTCCTGCCGGCTTGTATTGGTGCCCTGTTACATGCCCCGCTGTTTTTGCCCGTCCGGAGTTTTGTCATTAAGAAAACAAAGCAGACGGATCATTACGATTCCGTTTTAATCGCCATTTTAATGCTCACTTATCCGCTCTACCTGATGTTGCTTACGATTGTAGTGGGTAGCTGGGCTGGCTGGTGGGCCCTCCTGCTATTGATTGTATCGCCATTAACTGCAAGGGCATTTGTATGGCTCAACCGTCAGACCGGCACATGATCAGCGGCTCATGGAAGCAATGGCATCGGCGGCAATCCAACCACTGGTCCAGGCATGTTGAAAGTTATATCCACCGGTTATACCATCTACATCCAGCACTTCACCTGCAAAAAATAAACCGGGTAGTTTCCTGCTCATCATGGTTTGCGGATCCACTTCCGTTAAATGAATGCCTCCGGCAGTTACAAATTCTTCTTTGAATGTGGTTTTCCCTTTAACAGGACATTCATAAAAAAGCAGGTTACGGATCAGTTTATTTTGTACCGCTGAAGGCAGGTCAGCCCAACGCATTGAAGCGGTTACCCCGGATTGCAGCAACAGAAATTCCCATAACCGGGTGGCCAGTCCATAATTATTTCTGCCGGTAATTTTCTGAGCAGCATGCAGGATCCTGTTTTGTTGAAATTCCTCCCTGAGTTCCATCTCATTCATACCCGTGATCCAGCTGACCTGTGCTGTAAAAACATATTGTTTCTCTTTTAATTCTCTGGCCGCCCAGGCACTGAGCCTTAATACTGCAGGTCCGCTCAATCCCCAATGTGTGATCAGCAATGGGCCTTCGGTTTCCAGCTTTGTACCCATTATTTTGACCCGGGCATTTGTTATACTAACCCCCATTAATGCAGTCAGCGGATGACTTTTTGCACCCGTCATGTGACCGCTCAGATTGAAAGTAAAAAGCGAAGGAACAGGTGCTGCAATTGAATGCCCGGTTGCAGTAAGCCAGTCAAACATCACTGATTTAGGATACCCCCCCGACGCGATACATAAATACCCGGCTTCGTAAACTTTCCCGTTGGTGCACTGAATTTTAAATCCATCATCAGAACGGCTGATTCCGCATAGCTCCTGTTTTAAAATAATTTCAACGCCATAACGGCCGGCTTCTTTCAGCAGGCAATCAATAATAGTTTGGGAGGAATCTGTCACCGGAAACATCCGTCCGTCTTTTTCGGTCTTAGTGGCCACTCCCCGCTCTTTAAACCAGGCAATGGTATCTGAAGTAAAAAACCGGTGAAAAGCTTTTTTTACAAAGGGTCCGCCTCTTGGATAACATTTACTCATGACTGCAATATCAAAGCAGGCATGTGTAAGATTGCAGCGTCCGCCACCACTGACTTTTACTTTAGAGAGCAGTTTATCAGTTTTTTCAAGCAGGATTACTTTTAAGGAAGGATTCAGCCGGGCTGCATTTACAGCACAAAAAAAACCGGCAGCACCACCGCCGGCAACAATCAATGTGGCTGAATCAGGCATATGGGAAAAACTTCAGATCGAATAACCGGAGATCAGGAAGATGCCGCGGCCATTTTGTTTTGTGTAAATAAATTCGGGTTATCTGCTTCTGCTTTTTCTATAGGCCGGTAATCAGATAAGATATCAGCTTTGGATTTTCGAACACATACATCATGTTCAAAATGAACAGAGGGTTTTCCGTCGAGTGTTCTTACAGTCCATCCATCATCTTCTGTATAAACATCCTTCTTACCCATATTGATCATAGGTTCAATGGCCAGTACCAGTCCCTCCTTCAGTTTGGCGCCACTTCCTCTTTTCCCATAATTCGGCACCTGTGGATCTTCATGCAGGCTGCGCCCCAGTCCATGTCCAACCAGTTCCCTGACCACCCCATAACCATTTTTCTTTTCAGTATGCTCCTGAATGGCAAAAGCTATATCACCGGTCCGGTTACCTGCCACCGCTTTTTCGATCCCTTTATATAATGATTCTTTAGTAATACGGATGAGCTGCATCACGGCTTCACCGGGATCACCGATTGCAAAAGTATAGGCATGATCGCCATGCCAGCCGTCCAGGATTACACCAATATCCACAGAAACAATATCACCTTCCTTCAATTCTTTTTTCGAAGGGAACCCGTGTACTACAACATCATTTACGGAGATGCAGGAATTGAATGGATAGCCTTTATAATGCAGAAAAGAAGGAATGGCCTGATGATCCCGGATAAAAATACCAATGGCTTTGTCAATGGATAAGGTATCAATTCCCGGGCGCAGGGTTGCTGCGATATGAGCCAGTGTTTTACTCACCAGTAATGCGCTTTTCCGCATCATTTCCACCTGCTCATCGGTTTTATAGATCATCATTTTGCAAATATCCGTAAAATATAAAGACCCGGCAAACCGCCGGGTCTTATAAAAAAGTTCCGATTTAAATTTACATCTGAATGGCTGAAGTGGTCTGTCTTCCCTGGATCCTTCCGCTTTTCATCAATCCATCGTATTGACGCATCAGCAGTTGTGTCTCGATTTGCTGCAGTGTGTCCAGGATCACCCCTACCATAATCAGCAGGGAGGTACCACCGAAGAAAGAGGAAAAGCTGGGCTGTACTCCAAATCGTTGTGCGATACCGGGCAGGATACCAACAAAAGCCAGCAGGATCGCTCCCGGCAGGGTAATACGGTCCATGATGGTGCCGATATAATCTGCTGTTGGCTGTCCGGGTTTTACACCAGGAATAAATCCGTTATTCTGCTTGAGGTTATCTGCAATTTGCTTCGGGTTAAAAATAAGGGCTGTGTACAGAAAGGTAAATCCGATTACCACGATGGAATAAATCAGCATATACCACACATTACTGTGATCATTCAGGGCTAACAGGAAGCTACCACCACCTTCAGGATTAAAGTTGGCAAAAATGGTAGGGATAAAAATGATAGCCTGGGCAAAGATGATCGGCATTACACCGGCGCTATTCACTTTCAGCGGCAGGAACTGACGGGCTCCGCCAAATTGCCTGTTGCCTACGATTTGCTTGGCATAGTTGACCGGAACCTTTCTTACCCCCTGAATCAGCAGGATACAACCCATGATGATGGCAATCAGAATAGCGATCTCAATAATAAAGATCAGGATCTGGCCATTACGGACTGACTTGGTACTTAATTCTTCCAGGAATGACTGCGGCAAACGCTGCAGGATACCAATCATGATGATCAGAGAAGTACCGTTTCCGAGACCTTTATCCGTGATCTTCTCACCCATCCACATTACAAACAGAGTACCTGCTGTAAGGAGGAAGATGGAAGAAATCCAGAAATAATTGGCATAAGCCTGAATCATGGCTCCATTGCTCTGATTCAAGCCGCGGATATAGGTAACATAGGCAGAAGCCTGTAAAACAGTAACGGCTACGGTGAGGTAACGGGTGTACTGATTGATTTTTTTACGGCCACTCTCCCCTTCTTTCTGCATCTTCTGAAAGCTTGGAACCAACACGGTCATCAGCTGCATAAAGATGGAAGCGGAGATATAGGGCATGATGCCCAGGGCAAAAATGGATTGCTGGTTAAAGGCACCACCTGAGAAGGTATTGATCAGGCCAAGCACACCGCCATTGGCTGTTCCTTCACTCAATTTGGCGGGGTCGATACCGGGCAATACAATCTTGGTTCCGACCACATAGATGGCAATCAATGTAATCGTAAACAGTATCTTGGATTTGAGTTCCTCGATACTCCAGATATTTTTTAAAGTCTGTATTAATTTTTTCACGGGGATCTAAAAAATTTAAATAGCCTTAAACAGAAAAAGACGCATTTAAAATGCGTCGCTGCAATTTAGTGAATTTACTTTACTATTTCCACCGATCCGCCGGCTGCTTCGATGGCAGCTTTGGCTTTCTCACTCACTGCATTCACCCTGAAACTGAGTTTGGTTGTCAGTTCACCATTACCCAGAATCTTTACTTTATCAGTCTGGCTGACCAGTCCGTTGATATAAAGATTCTCAAGCGTGAATTCAGTGATATTATATTTACCGGCCAGTTGCTCTGCCTGTCCGATATTAAATACTTTATACTCCACACGATGCGGATTCTTGAAACCGCGTTTGGGGATCCGGCGCTGGATGGGCATCTGACCACCTTCATGGGCCATCTTCCTTTTGTAACCGGCACGGCTTTGACCACCCTTGTTACCTTTTGTTGATGTACCTCCGTGTCCGGAAGCTTCACCACGTCCTAATCTTTTTTCTTTGTGAGTTGCGCCTTTTGCAGGTCTTAACTGATGTAGTTTCATTGTATTGATTTTGTACTTACCGGGGAATCACCCCTCGCTTTTTTTAATTTGGAAATGTAGGAGTATGGAGATGTGCTAATTATTCCTGCTCTTTCAAATACACACCCGACAACTATCGGGCCTTACATTCTCACATCTTCACATTTACACATTCTCACATTTACACATTCTCACATTTAAACATTCTCCACCTTCACCAGGTGTTCCACTTTGCGCACCATGCCCAGAATCTGTGCAGTTGCTTCCACTTCCTTGCTTCTGTTGGTTTTGTTCAATCCCAGTGCCTGAAGAGTCAGTTTCTGACGCTCAGGTCTGTCGATAGGACTTTTAACCAGTGTGATTTTTATCTTTTTCATAATAATTAATACTTGTGTTTGGCTTAGCCGTTAAAAACCTTCTTCAATCCAACGGTACGAGTTTTGGCAACATGAATAGGCTCCCTTAACAGGGCCAGGGCCTTGAATGTTGCTTTTACCACGTTATGCGGGTTAGCAGATCCCAGAGATTTAGCCAGGATATCCGTTACACCGGCTGATTCCAGCACAGCACGCATGCTGCCTCCGGCAATTACACCGGTACCATGTGCAGCTGGCTTGATCAGTACTTTGGCTGCCCCTTCCTTGGCCCATTGATCATGGGGAATAGTACCCTTCATCACCGGAACCTTGATCAGGTTCTTTTTGGCATCTTCAATACCCTTGGTGATGGCTTCCTGTACTTCCTTGGCTTTACCAAGTCCATGACCCACTACGCCATTCTCGTTACCTACTACCACCAGTGCAGAAAAACTGAAAGAACGTCCGCCCTTGGTTGTTTTTACCACACGGTTGATGGCCACAACTTTGTCCTTCAGTTCGAGGTCACCTGCTTTTACCCTGTTTACGTTAAACTTTGACATTTATACGAGATATTAAAGTTTGAATAGAATTAGAATTGAAGACCTCCTTCTCTGGCACCATCAGCGAGTGATTTCACCCGTCCATGGTACAGATATCCACCCCTGTCGAATACCACTTCCTTCACACCCAGTTCAGTTGCCTTGCGTGCAATAGCAGTACCGACCAGTTTGCTTTTTTCACCCTTGGTGGTTTTTTGTGCGGCAATTTCCTTATCGCGGGATGATGCAGAAGCAATAGTCACTCCGTTTACATCATCGATCAGCTGCACATAGATATCGGAATTGCTCCGGAAAACTGACAAACGGGGTTTGGTTGCCACACCGCTGATTTTTCCACGGATGCCAAAACGGATCCTTTGTCTTCTTGCTGATTTAGTTTTTGCGTTCATCTCTTTATTTTTTGCCCCCAGCCCCAGAAGGGGTGTGAGGATATTAAATGCTTTTTCGAATCATCGTGCTCCTGATTCCCCTATAGGGGTTAAGGGCATTATTTACCTGCAGCTTTACCTGCTTTCTTACGTACCACTTCACCTACATATCGAACACCTTTTCCTTTGTACGGTTCCGGCTTGCGGAGACCGCGCAGTTTGGCAGCCACCTGTCCGATCAGTTGCTTATCAACTCCTTCCAGGATGATCAGGGGATTCTGTCCTTTTTCCTGCTGGGTGGTTACTTTCAGTTCTGAAGGAACTTCAATCATGATGTTGTGAGAATAACCAAGTGCCAGGTCCAACAGGTTACCTTGGTTGGCAGCCTTGAAACCCACACCGATCAGCTCCAGTTTACGCACATATCCTTCTGTTACACCTTTTACCATGTTGGCAATCAGTGCACGGTATAATCCATGCATGGCACGGTGGCGGATCTGGTCAGTCGGACGGATAAAGTTAACCTCACCATCCTTGATTTCAACCGTGATATCACGATCAATCGCCTGCTTCAGTTCCCCTTTTTTACCTTTTACAGTAACCACATTGTCTTTACCCACTGTAATGGATACTCCTTCAGGGATAACGACTGCTTTTTTTCCTATACGAGACATTGTTAAATGTTTTATTTGTTTTTTAATCCTTGTTGAAGTCATCAACCGGTCAGCCTATATAGGTTCGGCTTAATGTATCGACAACTTTTTATTATGACCAATTCCCTCCGGGAACAGGTATTAATATACGTAGCAAAGCACTTCGCCGCCGATATTGTTGGCCTTGGCTTCTTTGTCGGTCATCACTCCTTTTGAAGTAGAAATGATGGCCACACCCAGTCCGTTCTTCACACGACGGAACTCAGCGGGTTTAGCATACTGGCGCAAACCAGGGCGGCTGATTCTTTCCATGCTCTGAATAGCCGGTTGCTTGGTGGCCGGGTCATACTTCAGGGCGATTTTAATAATACCCTGTTTCTTATTGTCTTCGAACTTGTACTTCAGGATATAACCCTGGTTGTACAGGATCTCTGTCATCCTTTTCTTCAGGTTTGAAGCAGGAATGTCTACCACACGGTGACCGGCCATCTGCGCGTTGCGGATTCGGGTCAGGAAGTCTGCTATCGGATCTGTTACCATATTTTTTGCCCTCCTACGTCCCAACATTTATAGTCGGGATAATTGGAAAAGTTTAGTTTAATAATTGTTGTCTTACCAGCTTGCTTTTTTAAGCCCCGGAATTTTTCCGTTCAATGCCATGTCGCGCAGGGCCACCCTGGAGATTCCAAAGTAGCGGACATAACCCTTTGGGCGTCCGGTCAGCTGGCAACGGTTCTTCAAACGAACCTTTGAAGAATTCTTTGGCAGTTCATCGAGGGCTTTCCAGTCACCTGCTTTTTTCAGCTCTTCTCTTTTTGCTGCAAGCTTGGCCACCATTTTCTCCCTCTTCCGCTGCCTGGCTTTTACTGAAGTTTTTGCCATGTTTGTTTATCCTTTAGTTTGAATTAGATTTCGCATTTTTAAAAGGCATACCGAGTTCTTTCAGCAGTTCATATGCTTCTTCGTCGGTATTGGCTGATGTCACGAACGTGATATCCAGACCGGTAATCTTATTGACTTTATCAATATCAATTTCCGGGAAGATGATCTGCTCGGTTACACCCAGTGTATAGTTACCACGGCCATCAAAAGCTTTTTCATTCACACCTTTGAAGTCACGTACCCTGGGAAGGGCAACTGCTACCAGCCTGTCGAGGAATTCGAACATCTTGTCGCCACGCAGGGTTACCCGCGCACCGATTGGCATGTTCTTCCGCAGTTTGAAGTTGGAGATGTCTTTTTTAGACATCGTAGCCACAGCTTTCTGACCGGTAATAGTCGTCAGCTCTTCAATTGCGATATCCACCAGTTTCTTATCAGACACCGCGCCATTCACACCGCGGTTCAGACAGATTTTTTCCAGTTTGGGTGCCTGCATGATTGAGGTGTAACCAAACTTTTTTACGAGGGCCGGTACAACATCTTTTTTGTACTTGGCCGCCAGTCTCGGGGTATAAGTTGTAGTACTCATTATTTTTTACCTCCCTGCACTTTTTTTGTTTTGAAAACCCTTTCCGTTTTGCCATCTTTTCTCACCCTTGTCACACGGGCACCAGCTTTTTGAGCAGCATCCCAAAGCATCACATTACTGATGTGGATGGGGGCTTCTTTTTTCACAATACCACCTTTGGTGTTTTGTGCAGATGGCTTGGAGTGTTTGGTGACGATATTCACACCTTCCACCACCACTTTGGTATTCTTCTCGTCAATCAGCACCTCTTTCACCAGGCGGGGTTTGGAAAGGTCTTTGTCGTCACCGGTGATCACCACCACGCTGTCGCCTTTCTTGATGTTAAACTTGGGTTTGAATCTTGCTTTCATTTTCTTTTGAGCTTTGAGCTATTTGTTCCGGGTCTTAACCCATCGGATAGCATGTAACAAAGTTTTTTATCTGAACGGGCATTTATAGAAAGCCCTTCATTTTTATAATACTTCAGGGGCCAGTGAAATAATCTTCATATACCCTTTATCACGGAGTTCCCTGGCCACTGGTCCGAAAATACGGGTACCTCTTGGCTCATCCGCCTGGTTCAGGATCACTACGGCATTGTCGTCAAAACGGATATAGGAACCATCCTTACGGCGCAGCTTATTGGTAGTTCTTACGATCACCGCTTTGGCCACGGTACCTTTTTTGATACCACCGGCAGGCAATGCATCTTTTACGGTAACCACA
>DAORJS010000013.1:0-20760 GCA_035439185.1 Chitinophagaceae bacterium | reverse complement strand
AGGGGTCAGATGGTCATCAACGCATCAGCCTGAACAGCGGATGGAAATTTATGCGCTATACAGGTGAAGCTGATAAACTCATGTATGATATAAGACCACCGATCACTGATCGCAATGACAGTGTGGTGGCAGACAGCAAACCCACAGAACCGGTAGCGATTGGAAGTCCGGAAACCGTTTTGAAAAAATGGATTTTACCTTCCGCCAATGATTTTATAAAGGATGCGGCCAAACAGCATCAACGTCCTTCAGGAAACCCCGGTGAAAATTTTCCCTTTGTTCAAAATAATTTTACAGATCAGGAATGGCAGTCTGTAAATCTGCCCCACGACTGGGCCATTGATCAGCCATTTTATACGGAAGACAAAGCCATCATCGGAGGTGGTATGGGCCGCTTGCCTGTTCACGGCGTTGCCTGGTATCGGAAAAAAATCAGTATTAGTCCTGCTGATAAAAGCAAAATCATTTATCTCGATATTGACGGCGCCATGAGTTATGCCATGGTATGGTGCAATGGCCAGCTGGTTGGCGGATGGCCCTATGGCTATAATTCTTTCCGGCTGAATCTTACTCCATTCTTAAAACCCGGAGCGGATAATCAGATCGCCATACGCATTGATAACCCCACTAACTCTGCCCGCTGGTATCCCGGTGCCGGTCTGTATCGCAATGTTTGGTTAACCAAACTAAACCCGGTCCATGTGGCCCATTGGGGAAGCTTTGTACAAACCAGTGATGTATCCAAATCAACCGCAACCATCGATCTGCGTATCGATGTACAAAATGAAAGCAGTCTTTCTCAAAATGTAAAAGTCCTGACTACTCTCTATACCTGGGACGCCAAACTGAAAAAGCCCGGTACAACTGCCGGCATATTTCCTGCCACTAACCTGACTGTTGGTGCAGGGAATAAAACAAACCTATCCCTCCGTTTACAACTGAAGAATCCATTATTATGGGGACCTCTTCCCGATCAAAAACCGCATCGCTATGTAGCGGTCACTAAAATTATTGCGGATGGCAAAACAGTGGATGAGTATTCCACTGTATTTGGTATCCGGAAACTGGAATTTCATCCGGTAAAAGGATTGTTGGTCAATGATCGTCCCGTTCGTATGCAGGGCGTCAATCAACACCACGACCTGGGAGCGATCGGGGCTGCATTCAATATACGGGCAGCTGAAAGACAACTGGAAATTTTACAGGAACTGGGATGCAATGCCATCCGGATGGCACATAACCCGCCTGCACCTGAGTTACTGGATCTGACCGATCAAAAGGGAATATTGGTGATTGATGAAGTATTCGACAGCTGGGAAAGAAAAAAAACGGCACATGATTTTCATCTGATCTTCCCCGAATGGCATGAAGCCGATACCCGTTCATTTATTCGTCGCGACAGAAACCATCCTTCAATTATTGCCTGGAGTTTTGGCAATGAAGTAGGAGAACAATATACCGCTGATACCGGTGCCGTGCTGGCCGGGAAACTTTATTCCATTGTAAAAGAAGAAGACCCTTCCCGGCCTGCCACTGCTTCCATGAATTATGCCAAGCCCCATATGCCTTTCCCTCAGGAAATGGATATCATTAGTTTGAACTATCAGGGAGAAGGAATACGCGATGCTCCGGCATATGCACATCTGAGAGGGATCAGGACCAGTCCGCTTTACCCGGCCTTTCATGAAAAATTCCCTGATAAACTGATTGTCAGCAGTGAAACCGCTTCGGCCCTGAGTACAAGAGGAACATATATATTTCCTGTGAGCAGTGGTATCAGTGCACCGGTTAGCGACAGCACGGGCGGCGATCCGGTAAAAAGACAGGTCAGTGCCTATGAATTGTACACTGCAGCATTTGGTTCTTCTGCTGATAAAGTTTTTGCCTCACAGGATAAACATCCTTTTGTAGCGGGGGAATTTGTCTGGTCGGGCTGGGATTATTTGGGCGAACCCACTCCGTATTACAGTGCCCGCAGTTCTTATTGCGGTATCATTGACCTGGCCGGCTTTAAAAAAGACCGGTTCTATTTATACCAATCACGCTGGAAACCTTCCCTGCCGATGGTGCATATTCTGCCACATTGGAACTGGCCGGACCGGATTGGTAAAATCACACCGGTACATGTATTTACTTCCGGTGATGAGGCTGAATTGTTTTTAAATGGCAAATCACTCGGGAAAAAGAAGAAAGGTCCTTTCGAATACCGCTTGCGCTGGGATGATGTGGTCTATGAACCAGGTACTTTGACCGTAAAAGCTTATCGGAATGGTAAACCATGGGCCGACAAAAAAATAAAAACAACAGGACCGGTGGCTCAACTGCAGTTGAAAGCAGACCGTACTGTTATTAATGCTGATGGGACTGATTTATCATTTATCACGCTTCGGGTATTGGATGCAGCAGGCAACCTGGTACCGGATGCAGGGAACAATATCAATTTTAGTATTGAAGGGGCCGGAGAAATAGTGGCGACTGATAATGGTGACCCTGCTGACCTGGTATCCTTTGCATCAAAAGATCGTGCAGCTTATGCTGGACTGGCCCTGGTGATTATAAAATCTATTAAAGGAAAAGCAGGGGCGATTAAAATCAAAGCCACTGCGGCTGGAATAAAAGCGGGAATACTGACCATCAGTGCAAAATGATTTATTCATGAAGCGGAAACAGTACAATATAAAATATTTGATAGCGGCATTGGGCATAGCCCAGCTGACCTTGTTGCTGCCCGCCTGTTCCAAATCCGGAAGTAATAATAATGGAGGCGGTTCCGGCCCCGCCCCAACCGTAAACGCTGAAATAATTATTCAGGCAGCAGATACCAAACAGACCATTCAGGGTTTCGGCTGTGCCACTGTTTTTAATCCGCCGAATACAACAGCTTATACAAGCGCTGAGTTCGATCGCTTATATGGAACCGGTGCCGGACAGGTTGGTTTATCCATTCTCCGGATCAGAGTGGCATCGGATAATACATGGAGACAAACAGAACTCAACCATGCCAAATGGGCCTATGACCGGGGGGCGAGGATACTGGCCTCTCCCTGGAGTCCGCCGGCCACTATGAAAACCAATGGTAATATCATTGGGGGGGCACTGATCCCGGACAGTGCCGCAGCTTATGGCCGTTACCTGAATGATTTTGCATTATACATGGCAGCAAATGGTGCACCGCTGTATGCGATTTCGGTACAAAATGAACCGGACTGGAATCCTACTTATGAAGGTTGTCAGTGGTCGGCCGATCAGATGCGGGATTTTTTAAAAAACCAGGGCCATTTGATCAGTGCCACACGCCTGATGGCCCCGGAACTGGTGAATAATAATCAGAGTTATATCAATACCATTCTCAATGATCCTGGTGCTGTATCCAACCTGGATTTACTGGGAACACATATTTATGGCGGAGGTGTAGTAGAGAATGCTACGGCAAAGTCCCTGAACAAGGAAGTGTGGATGACCGAGCACCTGGATACCAATGTCTACTATACCGCAAATATCAATACCGCTGTTGAAATACATAATTGTTTAACCCAGGCCAATTTCAATGCGTATATCTGGTGGTATGGAAAAAGATTCTATGGAATGATCGGGCAGGATGGACTGGTCACTACCCGTGGTTATGTGATCTCTCATTTTTCCCGATTTATCAGACCGGGTGCAGTCAGGATTGGCACCGGTGCAAATACCCGTTCGGAAGTGTTGGTTTCAGCTTATATCAACAGTGGTAAAAAAGTGTTAGTGGCGATCAATACGGGTGGAAATAATGTCAATCAGCAGTTCACATTGCAAGGTGGAGGTATCGGAAATATAATACCCTATACCACCACCGGTTCCCAGAATGCCGTTCAGGGAACTTTGATTTCACCGGTGAGTAATGTATTCAGTTTTGTGCTGCCACCGAACAGTATTACCAGTTTTGTGGAGCAATAAAGCAAATAATCATGAGCAATTTCGTCTTATATAGGCAGTTATATAGCAATCGAAAAGGAGGGGTGAATTCTTTCATCCTTCCTTATTTTTATTTGTAAAGGGTTTATTATTGCAATTATGCTATTATTAGGAATTGACATAGGAACCTCTTCTATAAAAGTCTCGGTGGTGGATGCCCATTCCCGGAAACTGATTACATCTGCACAGTATCCGGAACTTGAAATGGATATCATATCCCCTCAGCCCGGTTGGGCCGAACAGAGTCCGGATAGCTGGTGGGAACATACTAAACAGGCGATACTCAAATGTAATGCTACCGGAACCTATAATCCCCTGCATATCGCTGCCATCGGTATCGCCTACCAGATGCATGGATTGGTGATGGTGGACAGTCAGCAACATGTGCTCCGCAACAGTATCATCTGGTGCGACAGTCGTGCGGTAGAGACAGGTGATGTGGCTTTTGATAAAATCGGTCATGAGTTCTGCCTGGAACATTTACTCAACTCTCCCGGAAATTTCACCGCCAGTAAACTGGCCTGGGTGAAAGAGAATGAGCCACAACTTTTTTCAAGAATTGATAAGATCATGCTCCCGGGCGATTTCATCGCCATGAAATTCACGGATCAGATTACCACTACCGCTTCTGCCATGAGTGAGGGTGTATTCTGGGATTTTAAAAATGAAGCCCTTTCAGAAGAAGTAAATAATTATTTCGGATTCGGTAAATATTTATTTCCGTCTGTTGAACCGGTATTTTCAATTCATGGATATGTAAAAGATACGGTAGCGGCCAGACTGGGATTAAAAAAAGGGATACCGGTTTCTTATAAAGCCGGTGACCAGCCTAATAATGCATTAGCATTAAATGTACTGGAACCCGGTGAGGTAGCCGCAACAGCAGGCACTTCCGGAGTGGTGTATGCCGTGAGTGATCAGCTCAGCTATGATCCTGCATCCAGAGTCAACAGTTTTGCGCATGTGAATCATACGGCTGCTGAAAAAAGACTGGGTGTCCTGCTTTGTATCAACGGCTGTGGCATCACCAATCGCTGGATCAAAAAACTGGCTGCCGGTCCCATGAGCTACGAACAAATGAATGAAGCTGCTGCGGGTATCAAACCCGGATCAGACGGATTGCAGGTAATTCCTTTTGGAAATGGTGCAGAAAGAATGCTGGGTAACCAATTGCCCGGAGGCGGTTTGCTGAACCTCGACTATAATATCCATAGCTCCGCCCATCTGTTCCGGGCCACCCAGGAAGGCATTGCATTTGCCTTCCGGTACGGGATAGATATTATGCGGGAAAACAATATATTTCCGTCCATTGTCCGGGCCGGCCTGGCCAATATGTTCCTGAGCCCGGTCTTCACCAATGCTTTTGTTAATACAACGGGTATTCCGGTTGAATTGTATCAGGGAGATGGCAGCATTGGTGCCGCCCTCGGTGCAGGAATCGGTGCCGGTTTTTATGGATCAGCTAAGGAAGCATTTGAAGGAAGAAGACCTGTTGAGACCGTTGAACCGGAACAAAACAGCAGCTATGATGATTTGTATGCGAAATGGAAGGATACATTAATGAATACCATCACTAAAACAAATGAATTATGTCAGTTTTAACAGCCGAACAATCCATCAATGTGGCAATAGGAAGCAAGGAATATTTTAAGGGGATCGGCAAAATACAATACGAAGGACTGGAATCAAATAACCCCCTGGCATACCGCTGGTATGATGAAAAAAGAAAAGTAGCCGGAAAGCCCATGAAAGAATGGTTGCGTTTTGCCTGTGCTTACTGGCATAGTTTCAATGGTAGCGGTGCAGATCCTTTTGGGGAACCCACCCATCTATTCGCCTGGGATAAAAAAACAGATCCGATAGAAAGAGCAAAGGACAAGGCAGATGCCGCCTTTGAATTTATCAGTAAACTCGGTTTGCCTTACTACTGCTTCCATGATGTGGATGCCGTAGATTATACCAATGATATTACTGAAAATGAAAGAAGACTGGCAGCCATCACTGCTTACCTGGGTGAAAAGCAAAAACAAAGCGGAGTAAAATTACTCTGGGGAACGGCCAATTTGTTTACCAACCGACGCTACATGAATGGTGCTGCCACCAATCCCGATTTTCATGTGCTGGCCCATGCTGCTGCGCAGGTGAAAGCCGCACTGGATGCAACGATTCAATTAGGAGGAGAGAACTATGTATTCTGGGGTGGAAGGGAAGGATACATGAGCCTGCTCAATACCAATATGAAACGGGAAAAAGATCACCTGGCCATGTTCCTGCACAAGGCAAAAGACTATGCCCGTAAAAACGGATTCACCGGTAAATTCTTTATTGAACCCAAACCCTGCGAGCCCAGTAAACATCAATACGATTATGACAGTGAAACCGTGATCGGTTTTCTGCGTCAGTATGACCTGGCCGCTGATTTCAGTCTGAATATTGAAGTGAATCATGCCACCCTGGCCGGACATACATTCGCACACGAATTACAGGTGGCTGCTGATACAGGATTCCTCGGCAGCATGGATGCCAACCGTGGCGATTACCAGAACGGATGGGATACGGATCAGTTCCCCAATGATATCAATGAACTCACCGAAGCCATGCTGGTGATCATTGAAGCCGGAGGTTTCAATGGCGGTGGTATCAACTTCGATGCAAAAATCAGAAGAAACAGTACGGATCCTGAGGATTTATTCTATGCCCATATCGGTGGCATTGACAGTTTTGCCAGGGCCCTGATCACCGCTGATGCAATTTTGCAGCAGTCTGATTACAAAAAAATACGAACCGACCGTTATGCCAGTTTCGATTCAGGTTCAGGCGCTGCATTTGAACAAGGACAACTGGGATTGGAAGAGCTGCGCAATTATGCGATTCAAAATGGTGAACCCGCAGTGAACAGTGGTAAACAGGAATACTTGGAGAATATCGTGAACAGATTTATTTAGAACGACATTTTCTTTTCAACCATTCAGGTATGACAATCAAATGGATGCTGAGCGCTTTAGTGGCAGTTGTACTCATGAGTACGGCCTGCGACAATAGTAAAAAATTACCGGCATCCGGCCCGATGACCATGGGTTTAAAAGATGCTTATAAAAAAGATTTTCTGATCGGAGCTGCGTTGAATGCAGCACAAATTCAGGGTAAAGATGCTGGTGCTGCCAGCCTGGTTCCAGAACAGTTCAATGCCATTACTCCTGAGAATATCATGAAGGCCGAGATTATACATCCTCAATGGAATGTTTACAATTTTGAACTCGCTGATCAGATTACTGAGTATGGGAAAAAAAACGGAATGCTGGTGAATGGACATACCCTGATCTGGCATAGTCAGCTCCCCGCCTTTGCCAGCAAGATCAGCGATAAAGATTCATTCCGAACTTTTTTTACCAATCATATCAGTACCGTAGCCGGCCGTTACGAAGGAAAAATTGCTTCCTGGGATGTGGTGAATGAAGCCCTGAATGAAGACGGGACCATGCGTAAATCCATCTTTCTGGATAAACTGGGCCCCGATTTTGTAACCGAAGCTTTCCGTCTGGCACAAAAAGCAGCACCGACTACTGAATTATATTATAACGATTATAATAACGAACAACCTGCCAAAAGAGAAGGTTGCCTCCGGCTGATCCGGAAAATAAAAGAAGCCGGTGTACGCATTGATGGAGTGGGGATACAGGGACACTGGCATATCGGTAAAGTCCCTTTAAAAGAAATTGAAGAAAGTATCCTGGCTTATTCCGCCCTGGGTTTGAAAGTGATGTTCACGGAACTGGATATTGAAGTGTTGCCCAGGAATTTCACTGGAGCCGATATTAGTCAGCGGATGGACAATAACCCCACCCTGAATCCTTATGTAAACGGATTGCCTGATAGTGTACAACAGCAATTGGCCAAAGATTATGAAGACCTGTTCCGGCTCTTTTTAAAACATAAGGACAAAATCACAAGAGTAACTTTCTGGGGAGTCAACGACGGTCAATCCTGGTTGAATGGATGGCCTGTTCGGGGCAGGACCAATCATCCTCTTTTGTTTGACCGGAACTATTTACCCAAACCAGCTTATCACCGGGTCATGGATCTGAAATCTCCGGAACCCGAAGTGAAAAAAGCTTTTTAATCATTAACTAACGCCTGCCATCATGTCAACTGATTCACAAAAATTATCCGTGCTTGAAAAAGTAGGATACAGTCTGGGTGATCTCGCTGCCAATCTGATATTCCAGACCCTTGTTACATATCTGGCGTATTATTATACCGATATATATAAACTGGATCCGGATCAGGCAGCAGCCATCATGTTTACTGTAGGGATGGTGGCTGCATTTGGATTCAATCCACTGATCGGGGCACTGGCCGACCGAACCCGCTCCCGCTGGGGGAAATTCCGGCCCTGGATATTATGGACGGCCATCCCGCTGGGTGTGATCGCCGTACTGGCATTTACCAAATTTTCTGATCATGGAAAAGTGATCTATGCCACCATCACCTATACGCTGCTTTTATTTTTTTATGCTGCGAATAACCTGCCTTATGGCGCATTGAGCGGAGTGATCACCGGAGATATGAAGGAAAGAAACAGCTTATCGGCTTATCGGTTTGTAGCCGTGATGTTTGCCCAGTTCTTTGTGCAGGTTTTCATGTTGTCTATTATCGAATCAGCAGGGAACGGTGATAAAGCTGCAGGTATCAGCAAACTCATGATCTGGCTGGCATTGATCGGGACCGGTATGTTGCTGATCACCTTTTTCACCACCCGTGAAAGGATCGTTCCCAAACCGGAACAAAAATCAACCCTGGGCGAAGACCTGGGCGATCTGGGCAGAAACCGTCCCTGGTTCATCATGCTCGTATTAACCACCCTAGTATTTATTACCCTGGCGATGAAGGGCGGGAGTTATGTATATTATTTTAATAATTATGTAGACAGGCAAAGCCTGACAACTTTTATTACACCGGTAACCGATGCCTTAACGGCAGCCGGCATGAATTTCTTCGGTGCAGATCCCGTATCTGCCGGTTTTGGTCTCTTTAATGCCGGAGGTATTTTATTTATGATTGTGGGTATTCTGTTGTCAAAAAAACTGGCAGATAAATATGGTAAAAGGGATGTGTTTGGGGCCGGGCTTTTTATCTCCACCTTGTTTATTCTCTTTTTCTATTTCTTTCCCGCTGATTCAGTAGGATTGATGTTTGGTTCACAGATACTGCATGGTTTTTTTTATGGTATCACCATACCCTTGCTCTGGGCCATGATTGCCGATGTGGCGGATTTCAGTGAGTGGAAGAATAACCGAAGGGCTACAGCTATCATTTTTTCCGCCATGATGGTGGGACTCAAAGGCGGTCTTACAATCGGTGGTTCCCTGATCACCAAACTACTGGGTAGTTTTCACTATATACCTAACAGCAGTACAGGACAACCGGATTCAGCAATAAATGGTATTAAAATGCTGGTCAGTGTTTTTCCAGCGATTCCTTTCCTGCTCGGGGTGGCTTTATTATTCTTTTATCCGATCAACAAGAAAATGGAAACCACCATTGAATCAGATTTGAAAGCGAGAAGGGCTACTGCTTAAAAATATTTCATTCTATGCCGGAAGACCCGATTGAACATATCGATTTTGATGCGCTGAATAAGCGAGCCATATCTGCTCCGCTGGTTAGTCATATCTACACAGCTGATCCATCGGCGCATGTCTTCAATGGAAAGATTTATATCTATCCTTCCCATGATATTGATGCAGGTGATGCATTTGATGATCTGGGCAGTCATTTCGCGATGGAAGATTATCACGTGTTGTCCATGAACCACCCAACAGATACGGTGGCCACTGATCATGGACTGGCCCTGCATGTAAAGGATGTGCCCTGGGCTGCCAAACAAATGTGGGCGCCGGATGCCAATGAAAAAGACGGGAAGTTTTATCTCTTTTTCCCCGCTAAAGATCACGAGGGCGTATTTCGCATAGGCGTAGCCGTTAGTAATGATCCGGCAGGACCATTTGATCCGCAACCGGCAGCTATCAAAGGAAGTTTCTCGATTGATCCGGCTGTATTCAAAGATGATGATGGCAGGTATTACATGTATTTCGGAGGGATCTGGGGCGGTCAATTACAACGCTGGCGCAACGGATCCTTTAATGCAGGTTCCCCTGAAAGTCCGGTAGCTTTTCTGCCGGAAGCAAATGAACCTGCACTTTGTCCGAAAGTAGCCAGATTAACGGATGATTTATTTGAATTTGCTGAAACGCCAATGGACCTGCTGATCATTGATGAAGCAGGTAACCCTTTGCGGCAGGGAGATACTGATCGCCGTTTTTTTGAAGCTTCCTGGATGCACAAGCACCAGGATAAATATTATTTCTCTTATTCCACCGGAGATACCCATTATTTATGTTATGCCATCGGTGATAATCCTTATGGACCCTTTACCTATGCAGGCAGGATCCTGGAACCCGTAGTAGGCTGGACCTCACATCATTCCATCTGTGACTTTGAAGGAAAGACTTATCTTTTTTATCATGATTCTTCTTTGTCGAAAGGAGTGACGCATTTACGCTGTGTAAAAGTTACTGAATTGACCTATGATGAAAACGGATTCATCAATACCATAAAACCCTATAAATAAGTAAGCCGATGCTGATGCACCAGACAATGAGATGGTATGGGCCACAGGATGTGGTGAAATTATCGGATATCCGTCAGGCCGGATGTGCCGGTGTGGTTACTGCCTTGCACCAGATACCGGTAGGAGAAGTATGGACCATTGATGCCATCAATGAAAGAAAGGAGCTGATTGAAAAAGCAGGAATGAGCTGGACGGTGATTGAGAGCTTACCGGTGAGTGATGATATCAAAAGACAATCAGGAAACTGGATACAGCATATTGAGAATTATAAAGTCAGTATCCGCAACCTCGCCGCCTGCGGACTAAAAGTGATCACGTATAATTTCATGCCGGTGCTCGACTGGCTGCGGACTGATATTGATTATGAAATGCCGGATGGGAGCCGGGCGCTTTATTTTAACCGGCTTGATTTTGTGGCTTTTGATCTCTTCATGCTGCAAAGACCGGGTGCAACGGATGATTATAGTCCGGAAGAGACAGCAGCAGCTAAAGCAAAAATGGAGACGATGGATCCGGCGACCCGGGAAAGAATTTTCCGTAATTGTTTACTCGGACTGCCCGGCAGTGATGATGCTTTTACACCTGAACAGGTGCTGACTGAATTAAAAAAATATGAAGGAATAGATGCGGCGAAACTGAAAGAACATTTATTCTTTTTTCTGGAGCAGGTCATTCCCGTCGCAGTAGAATCCGGAATAGTCATGGCCATACACCCTGATGATCCGCCTTATCCTGTTTTGGGTCTGCCCCGGATCATGAGCACTGAACAGGACGCCGCTGATCTGGTGGCCGCGATTCCATCGGAAGCCTGCGGATTTTGTTTTTGCACCGGGAGTTTTGGCGCCAGAGCAGATAATCAGATTGTACCCATGCTGAAACGTTTTGCGGATCGGGTTCATTTTTTACACCTGCGCAATACCAAGAGAGATGCAGCCGGTAACTTCTTTGAAGATGATCACCTGGCCGGAGATACCGATATGTATGCAGTGATCAGGGAAGTAGTGCTGATTCAGCAAAGAAGAAAGATATCGATACCCATGCGTCCGGATCATGGTCACCAGATGCTGGATGATTTGCAGAAGAAGACTTATCCCGGTTATTCTGCGATCGGCAGACTAAGAGGACTGGCTGAACTAAGGGGATTGGAATTCGGGATTTACCAGAGTTTGAAATCATAAGGAAGAAAGCCGGACAGCAGTGTTGATTTGCCGGACGGTGATTTTTTATTTTAAAAAGAATAAGCTAACGATGTTTGCCCGGCTAACCCGCATTGCTTCTTGTTTCCTCCTGCTTCTGATCAGCAGTAAGGCTTCCCCCCAGTATTTTACCAATCCAATACTGTCAGGCTTTTATCCTGATCCCAGTATCTGCCGTGCCGGAGATGATTATTACCTGATTAATTCCAGTTTTGCCTACTATCCTGGTTTGCCCATTTTTCATAGTAAAGATTTGCTGAACTGGCAGCAGATCGGTTATGCCATGGACCGTCCTGAACAATTAGCATTGGAAGGATCAGGTGTTTCAAGGGGTTTGTTTGCACCAGCCATCAGTTATCATAATGGTACCTTCTATATTGTATGCACAGAAGTGAGTAAGCTGGGCAATTTTGTGATCACGGCCAAAGATCCCAAAGGTCCCTGGAGCAATCCGGTTCAATTGCCGCAGGTCAATGGCATTGATCCTTCCCTTTTTTTTGATAAGGATGGTAAATCCTATATCGTTTATAACAGTATCCCCCCGGATAATAAAACATTATGGAACGGGCACCGGACGATCAGGATGTATGAATTTGATGCCACCAGTTTAAAAGTAAAAGGTGCCGAAAAACTATTGATCAATGGCGGAACAGATACGGCAAAGCATCCGGTATGGATTGAAGGTCCACATCTTATTAATAAAGACGGATGGTATTATCTGATTTGTGCGGAAGGAGGAACGGGTTACAATCATTCCGAAGTAGTATTCAGAAGTAAGTCGGTTGAAGGTCCTTTTGTTTCTTATGAACAAAATCCGATTCTCACGCAACGTCAGCTGGATCCTGCAAGAAAAAATCCGATCACCACAACCGGTCATGCTGATTTTGTAGAAGACAAGTCCGGTAATTGGTGGGCAGTCTTCCTGGGTTGCCGGCCCTATGAAGGTGATTATTATAATGCAGGAAGAGAAACTTTTATGGCACCGGTTGTCTGGAAAGATGGCTGGCCCGATTTTAATCTGGGATCACCGGAACTGAAGTATTCCTATCCGATCAATGCACAGATCAATAATAACATTGAGCGTTTCAATGGAAATTTCCTTTTCAGGGATGAGTTTGATAAAGACCGCCTGAATATCCGGTATAGTTTTTTACGGACAGTAAAGGACAATTGGTATAATCTGACTGACGCCCCGGGCAGCCTGACATTAAAGTTGCGACCGGAAACCTGCGCGGGAAAATCTAATCCCTCCTTTATAGGATTCAGACAGGCCCATATCAGGGGCTATGCAGCTACCGCCATTCAGTTTAAACCCGCTGCTGAAAATGAAAAAGCAGGTTTGCTTGTTTTTCAGAATGAAAAGAATCATTATTACTTATGTCAGTCGCTGAAAGATGGACAGCCGGTCATTGAATTATACAAGGGCGACAGTCTCCTTTTGTCCAAAACTGTAAAAATTAAAAAGGGGAAGGAATTGTTTTTTAAAGCGGAAGCGAAGGGTGATCAATATACTTTTTCGTATACCTTCCGGAAAAATAAATGGGTCTTGCTTGAAACCCTGGACGGAAAGTGGCTGAGTACCAAAACAGCAGGAGGTTTTGTGGGTTGTATGTATGCCATGTATGCTACTTCAAACGGTAAACCCTCCACTACTACTGCTTCATTCAAATGGTTTGAGGCAAAAAACAATGATGATGCCTATCAGCAATAATGCAAAAAAAAGGATACCATATCATTTTACTTTTTACTGCTATTGCCGCAGCATCCTGTTCCCTTTGCGCACAAACCATCGTTGCCAGTCAGCCGGGAAGCAATACTTATGATTTGCGAAATGCCAGCATTTGTGTGGACATGGATGATCATGCTACAGTTCAGCTGGCTGCTGGTTTTTTGCAGCAGGATATGGAAGCAGTCACCGGTAATCGTCCGGAAATAAAGACATCATTTAAAGGATGCACGGGTAATATCATCATCATCGGATCCCTGGAAAAATCTGCCATGATCAGGGAATTGTTACTTCAGAAAAAGATCAGGGTAGATCATTTGAAAGATAAATGGGAAGCCTACCAGGTATTTACAGTCAGTAATCCGGTGAAAGGAGTGGCCAATGCCTTAGTGATTACCGGCAGTGACAGAAGAGGAACAGCTTATGGAGTATTTGAATTTTCTAAACAACTGGGCGTATCTCCCTGGTATTGGTGGGCAGATGTTCCGGTTCCTGAAAAAAAGAAGATCCTGATTAAGCGGGGAATGGTAACTGATGCCCCCAAAGTAAAGTACCGTGGCATTTTTATCAATGATGAAGCGCCCTGCCTGAGTAATTGGTCAAGGGAAAAATTCGGCGGATTCAATCATCGGTTCTACGCTAAAGTTTTTGAATTAATGCTTCGTTTGAAAGCAAACTATTTATGGCCGGCCATGTGGGGGAACGCTTTTTATTATGATGACTCACTCAATATAAAAACAGCAGATGAATATGGTATTGTAATCGGTACGAGTCACCATGAGCCCCTGATGAGGGCCCATGAAGAATGGAAATATTTTGGCAAGGGAAGAAAATGGAATTATGATAGTACCGAGTCCGGTTTAAAAGAATACTGGAAGGGAGGAATGGAGCGGGCCTGGAATGAAAAAATTGTCAGTCTGGGCATGCGCGGAGATGGAGATGAACCCATGAGCCGGGAAACGGCCACGGCCTTATTGGAAAGAATTGTGAAAGATCAGCGGGATATTATTGCTTCAGTCACCAATAAACCAGCTTCAGCGACCCCACAACTCTGGGCATTATACAAGGAAGTACAGGATTATTACGATAAAGGAATGCGGGTGCCTGATGATGTGACTTTATTATTATGTGATGATAACTGGGGAAATATCCGCAAACTACCCAAAATCACAGATCCGCCACGGAAAGGAGGTTATGGTATTTATTATCATTTTGATTATGTGGGTGGTCCAAGAAATTATAAATGGATCAATACAAATCCTCTCCCGCGGATATGGGAACAAATGCACCTGGCCTGGGAACATGGGGTAAAAGATATCTGGATTGTGAATGTGGGGGATATCAAGCCGATGGAATTCCCGATTTCATTCTGGTGTGATTATGCCTGGAATCCGGACCGGATCGGACCTGCTGATCTTCAAAAATATACAGAGCAATGGACAGCTGCACAATTTGGTACAACACATGCAAAAGAAATTGCCCGGATATTATCAACCTATACCAAATATAACAGTATCAGGAAACCGGAACTGCTGGATGCAAATACATTCAGTCTGGCCAGTTATCATGAATTCAAAGAAAGGGTCAACGCCTGGCTGATACTGGCTAATGAAACTGAATTGCTTGCAAAACAATTGCCGGCGAATACCAGTGATGCCTATTTTCAACTGGTATTGCATCCGGTGAAAGCAATGAGCAATTTATATGAGCTCTACTGGTTTACGGCCATGAATCAGCTTTATTATCGCACGGTCAGGAATGCCAGGGTCAATGAATATGCAAAACTCGCCCGGGAGCGTTTTGTGAATGATTCCATGATCACGCTGGCTTATCACCAATTAGGGAATGGAAAATGGAATCATATGATGAGTCAGACCCATATCGGGTACAGCAGCTGGCAGCAACCTCCGGTTAACCGGATGCCGCAACTGAAATATTTACCGGAAGATTCCATCAGACAGGTTGATGAGGATATTATTACTCCGGTATATAAATCCTCAATCGGGCAGATTCCTGCCGGTTCCCACGGAAATATTTTTTATGAATTGCAGCAATCCGGTGTATCTATTGAAGCTGATCATTTTACAAGAGCAGTGAATAGTAATAATATAAACTGGACTGTTTTGCCGGATCATGGTCGTACCGGTTCAGCAGTTACTCCGTTTCCGGTAACAGCTCCGGTACAAAAACCTGGCGGAGCCTCTCCTCAGCTGGAATATGAGGTTTATACATTCAGTAAAGACAGTCTGAAGCTGATGGCTTATTTCTCACCCACCCTGAATTTTCATCATTCGCCGGAGGGTTTGCAGTATGCCATCTCCATTGATAACGAAGCCCCGCAGATCATGAGCATTAACAAAGAAGATAAAAACAGTATCAGTGGTGTCTGGAATAAATGGGTCAGTGAAAATATTATTATCAAAACCACCAGGCACTGGATTGCTGCACCTGGAAAGCATATTGTCAGGTACTGGATGGTTAACCCGGGAGTGGTTTTGCAGAAACTGGTGCTTGATTTCGGAGAAACAAAACCTTCCTATCTGGGGCCGCCTGAGACAAGATGGCTAAAATAACCTGGTATGAATTTTTATTTGAGAAATATTTTTTTATTACTCCTGGTGCTGACAATCACTCATTGTTCTGACCGGTCATCAACGGGAGTGACTGACGAAATGCTGGTCTCGGCAGCTGATCATCCGGAAGAATGGTTCACCCATGGGTTGAATTATGCAGAAGACCGGTTTAGTCCGCTGAAAGAAATAACAAAAGATAATGTAACCACCCTGGGGCTGGCCTGGGTAGCTGATCTTGGCAGTAAAAGGGGGTTGGAAGCCACGCCATTGATTAAAGGCGGAGTGATGTATCTCTCCGGAACCTGGAGTACAGTCTATGCATTAAATGCTTCAACAGGAGAGCAAATATGGAAATACGATCCAAAGGTTCCGGGAGCGCAGGCAGAAAGACTTTGTTGCGATGTCGTTAATCGTGGCGTAGCCATTTATCAGGATAGAGTATTTGTGGGAACACTGGATGGCAGACTTATTGGATTGAATGCAAAAGATGGGACTTTGATTTGGTCAGTTCAAACCACGGATCCCGCTAAACCTTATTCAATTACCGGAGCTCCCCGGATCGTAGATGGGAAAATTATTATTGGGAATGGAGGCGCTGAATTTGGTGTGCGTGGATTCATTTCTGCTTATGATCCGGAGAACGGAAAATTAATCTGGCGCTTTTATACAGTTCCGGGAGATCCGGCAACACCATTTGAAAACAAAGCCATGGAAGCAGCGGCCAAAACCTGGTCGGGCGATTGGTATAAATATGGCGGAGGTGGAACCGCCTGGGATGCGATGGCCTATGATCCGGAACTGAAATTGTTGTATGTTGGAACAGGGAATGGAAGTCCCTGGGACCGCAAGTACCGCAGCAATGGGGTAGGTGATAATCTTTATCTCTCCTCTATTCTTGCTCTCAATCCTGCCAATGGAGAACTGGTATGGTATTATCAGACCACTCCGGGTGATAGCTGGGATTTTACCGCCACACAACATATCATTCTTGCTGATTTGAAAATAAAAGGACAGAACCGGAAAGTGCTGATGCAGGCCCCGAAGAATGGATTCTTCTATGTATTGGACCGGACAAACGGAAAATTCATCAGCGGCGATCCTTTTGTCTATACAAACTGGGCAAAAGGAATTGACTCCATCACCGGAAGACCCATTGAAAATGAAGGCGTGCATTATGAAACGGTGAATACGGATATCTCACCAAATTATAACGGCGGTCATAACTGGCAACCCATGGCCTTTAACCGGCAACTGGGTCTGGTTTATATACCTGCCCGTGAAAATGCCAGCAATTACGGAAGAGATACTTCCTGGAAATACAATCAAACCGGATTTGGTACAGGTAACGGATGGAATTTATCCATTGGTACAGATCCCACCAAGCCCATGCGTTATGATACCGCTACCAAAAAATTTCCAAGAGGCATGCTGATCGCCTGGGATCCCGTTCAAAGAAAAGAAAGATGGAGGGTGCCACAAGCCGCAGATTGGAATGGAGGATTACTGGCTACAGCAAGTGATCTTGTTTTTCAAGGCACCGCACAAGGCAATTTCTTTTGTTATGAAGGCAGAACCGGAAAAGTAATCTGGCAAACCCATTTAGGAGGAGGCATCATTGCCGCTCCGGTTACTTATATGATTGATGGGAAGCAATACATTACTATTGTTACCGGATGGGGAGGAGGGTATGGCATGAAGAAGAAATTAGCGCCGTTACAATCCGGCAAGGTCTTCACGTTTGTGCTTAATGGAAAAGCAGCCTATCCTGAATTTCTGACTGAGCCAAGAAGGGAAAAGCTGAATAGCAGCATTGCGGCAACAACCGCTGAACTTTCAGCCGGTGAAACTCTGTTCTGGAAATACTGTGGTACCTGTCATGTGGTGAATGAAGGTGGGGGCGGACTGGCACCTGATCTGGCTTATTCCAGCATTGCAGGAACAAAGGATGGTTTTCTGTCGATTGTTCACAAAGGGGGCTATCTGCCATTGGGTATGCCCAAATTCGGAGACAGACTCAGTGAAACTGATGTGGAGCATATCAGGAAATATATTCTTACTAAGGCTTCGGTTCAAATAAAATAATATATAGGTTCATTAAAACTTTGTCATGAGATTGCTATTTGTTCTAATGAGTATTCTTTTCAGTATGGCTGTCACCGCACAGGAGTATAAAAGTTTTCCTATGTGGAACCCGTCAGTTCCATTTGAAACCAGGGTGAATGATGTGGTCAGTCGTTTGACCCTCGAAGAAAAAGTAGCACAAATGCTCAATGCTACGCCGGCTATTCCCCGCCTGGGTATTCCTGCCTATGACTGGTGGAATGAAGTGCTTCATGGTGTAGCCCGCACCCCATACAAAGTAACTTCCTATCCGCAGGCCATTGCCATGGCTGCGACCTGGGATTCAATGTCGTTATATAAAATGGCAGACTACTCCGCACTGGAAGGAAGAGCGATTCATAATAAATCTATTGCCTTGGGAAAAACCGGTGACCGTTATGTCGGACTCACTTACTGGACGCCGAATATTAATATTTTCCGTGATCCACGTTGGGGAAGGGGACAGGAGACTTATGGCGAGGATCCTTTTCTCACTGCCATGATGGCCAAAGCATTTGTCCGGGGTTTGCAGGGAGAGGATAAAAAATATTTAAAAGCCGCAGCCTGTGCCAAACATTTTGCCGTGCACAGCGGACCTGAACCCAGCAGGCACTCCGATAATTTTGATCCCAGTGCCTATGATCTCTGGGATACTTATTTACCGGCTTTCAGGGAGCTGATCGTAAATGCCAATGTTGCCGGAGTGATGTGTGCGTATAATGCAGTGAATACACAGCCCTGCTGTGCGAATGATCAGCTGATGAATGATATCCTGCGCAAGCAATGGAAATTCTCCGGTTATGTAACCAGCGATTGCTGGGCCGTGGATGATTTTTATAAATACCACAAAACACATAAAGATGCAACGACCTCTGCAGTGGACGCCGTGTTACATGGTACCGATGTAGAGTGTGGGCAGACCGTTTATAAAACCTTACTGGATGCGGTCAAAAACGGATTAATCAAAGAATCACAACTGGATATCTCTCTGCGACGGCTTTTTATGATCCGTTACCGCCTCGGCATGTTTGATCCTCCTGAGAAAGTAAAGTATGCACAAACACCGGCTTCCGTGCTGGAATCTCCGGCGCACAAAGCTCATGCATTAAAAATGGCGCAGCAGTCTGTGGTATTGTTGAAAAATGAGAATTACACATTACCGCTTAAAAAATCTATCCGGAAAATCGCGGTTCTTGGACCCAATGCTGATAACGCTATTGCTGTATTAGGAAATTATAACGGCCAGCCCTCACAGGTAGTGAGTGCCCTGCAGGGAATCAGGGATAAACTGGGGAATACAACAGAAGTGATGTATGAAAAAGCGATCAATTTTACCAATGATACATTACTGGTTTTTGAAGATATCAGTAGCCAGTATAGCTGGGAGGGTAAACAGGGATTCAGGGCTGAATATTATGAAGGGCGTGAGTTAAAAGGAACACCGCTGGTAAGAGCTGAGTCAGCTGCAGATCATTTCTGGCAGGAAGGGGAAGCGGTTATCGGATCCATCCGGGCCAATAATTTTTCAGCTGTTTATCAGACCAATTTTACAGCCAGGGAAAATGGAAGTATCAGCTTTGAAGTGGAAGCCGATGATGGCTATCGGCTGCTCATCAATGAGAAAGAAGTAATCAATGCCTGGCAGCGGAATCGCTGGGGTGCCAGAAACTGGGAGCTAAAAACCAAAAAGGATTCTGTTTATCATATTAAACTCGAATACTGGCAGGGAGAGGGGAAAGCAAACGTCAGACTGAGGGCGGGACATTTTAAAAAAACAGATTTCACCGCATTGGCCCAGCGGTTAAATGATGCAGATGCGATCATTTTTGCCGGAGGAATATCACCACAACTGGAGGGAGAGGAAATGAGAGTGGATTATCCGGGCTTTAACGGAGGCGACAGAACAGCTATTCAGTTACCCGCAGTTCAAACAGAACTGATGAAGGCATTGCAAAAAACCGGTAAGCCACTGGTCTTTGTAATGATGACCGGCAGTGCTATCGCCATCCCCTGGGAAAATGAAAATGTACCTGCGATTATCAATGCCTGGTATGGCGGACAAAGTGCGGGAACCGCCATCGCCGATGTATTATTTGGCGATTACAATCCGGCAGGAAGATTACCGGTTACTTTTTATAAATCAGATACTGATTTACCTGGCTTCAGTGATTATTCAATGGAGGGTCGTACCTATCGTTATTTCAGGGGTGAACCACTCTATCCTTTTGGGTATGGGCTCAGCTATACCCGTTTCAATTATTCCAATCTGATACTGCCCAAAGCAATAGCACTTGGTAAAAAAGTAACAGTGTCTGTTTCCGTCAAAAACACGGGTAACCGTGACGGTGAAGAAGTAGTACAGTTATATACTGCCCATCAATATATCAAAGGGAAAACTCCTGTAAGGGCTTTAAAAGGATTTAAGCGTATATTTCTGAAAGCGGGAGAAACCAAACAGATTCAGTTTATATTGACAGCGGCTGATCTTTCCCTGACCGGAGAAGAAGATGGAAAATTATTCCAGCCAAAGGGGAAGATTGAGATAAGCGCAGGAGGCGGACAGCCTGGAGTAAAGAACAAGAC
>DAORJS010000012.1:0-21291 GCA_035439185.1 Chitinophagaceae bacterium | reverse complement strand
TTTGAAAGAATGGAAGCCCTGCTCGAAGGATTTACCAAAGGATTCACTATGACCCTGGAAAACCTGGATACACTGTTGGGTACTCTTTCCAAAAAATAATAGAAGCGAAAACCGCTTTGTTCTCTTCAATAAATAATCATGACAGTCAAAGCTCAAATCAAAGACTATATCGGTAGTCTGCCCGAACCCAAGCGCAACGAGTTGCAGGAACTCCACCGGTTTATTTTAAAAATCTTGCCTTCCTGCAAACTCTGGTTCCTCGATGGAAGGGATAGTGCCGGCAAAATTGTGTCCAACCCAAATATCGGGTATGGGGAATACCATATTCAGTATGCCAACGGAACAAGCAAGCCTTTTTACCAGATCGGACTCAGTGCCAACAGCAGTGGTATTTCTGTTTATGTGATGGGGATCCCAGATAAAACTTATTTGGCCAAAACCTTTGGGAAAAAAATAGGCAAGGCCAGTGTAACGGGTTATTGCATCAAATTCAAAAAACTTACTGATATTAACCTTGACATTCTGGAAGAAGCGATACGGTATGGGGTTGGGGTTACTGAGTAGTGTAAAGTATAGGGCCAGCAATTTCTGAATGTATTGTACTGCTGTTCCTGGTCAATCGCATTTCCAGAGGCCTGGGACAGCGACCGCTTATTTTATTACTTTTACAGGAATGGACCTGTACCTTACTTCTTTTATTTCCGGCGCTGGTTTTTTACTTGCATTCTTACTCTTCTTTCATCCGCTGCAGCAGAACGTAAAAGCCAATCGCTGGCTGGGTTTATTTGTACTGATTATTTCACTGGCCTTTATCGGTACCTATTTATTGAAAACCCAGGCTTCGGCTTTAAACTCCATTCCCTTTAAATTATTAATGAGTGTACAGTTTCTGCTGGCACCCTGTCTGCTGATGAGTATGCTGTATTTTGTCAATCCGGAAAAATCATTCAAAGCCAGGAACCTGATTCATTTTATTCCTTTTCTGCTCTATGTATTGACCGAACGCTTTGGCAGCAGTGAAGAAACGATCTCCGTTGTCTCCCTCTTTTCATTTAACAATCAGGTATCTTTTCTGGTCAGGGATATTTTACCCTTTCAAACCTTATTTTATCTGGTTCTTTGTTATTTCCTGCTGAAAAAACATCAGGCCAACCTTCAACTGATTACAGCCACTATGAATCAGATCAGCCTGAACTGGCTTTTACAGTTTTTATTCATCCTGTTTATCACGGTACTGGTTTGGCTGAATGATGCTTTTTTTGAATTCCCGCTAATAACGGAAACAACTCCGTATCTGTATACAATAGCCATTTTTTTCCTGGCCTATTTCTCTATCAAACAAAAATCAATCTTTTCGTATGGCGATAAAGATATAACCGCAATAGCAGCACTGTTCAGGAAAGAAGAAATACCGCTGGTCAACCAGCAGCAGGAAGAAAGGAACCTGTCTGAGGAAATTACTCCTGATGCTGAGGACAAAGAAGTTTTACCGCCAGTAACTCAAAAAAACAAATCCGCCAGGTTGGACAGTGATCAGCTGAACAGGCTTTCTGAACAATTAAAGTGGCTGATGAACCATGAAAAAATATATCTTGATAATGACCTGAATCTCCCTGGCCTTGCTCATAAGCTGGGCATTGGTATTCACGATGCTTCCTACCTGATCAACGAAACCACCGGTGACAATTTTTACAACTTCATCAACCGGTACCGGGTTGAAGAAGCCAAAAGACTGCTGAATTCCTCCAAAATAAACGAATTAAATATTCTGGGCATCGCCTTCGCTGCCGGGTTCAATTCCAAAACCACTTTCAATACCACTTTTAAGAAACTGGTTGGCATGTCACCCACACAATTCTGCAAAAAACGGCCGCAATAGCTGAAAATATGTTCGGCTGGATAAACCGGAACAGTTGCTGCAATTCCGGTTTATACTTTTGACCATTATACCGCTTACAAACCATATAGCCTTGAAAAACAGAAACTTAATCTGGATCCTCTGCACGGGTCTGTTCTTATTTAAATCCACCGTAACCAATAGCTGTACCATTTTTATAGCGAACGATGGCCAGCAGGTCTGGATTGGTAATAATGAAGATGAATTGGCCGATAAGAAATATCGTTTCTGGTATTATCCGGCTCACCGGACCAATTACGGTTATACCATCTGGACGGAGCTTTCTTTCGGGAAATTGCTAAACGGATTCTCTTACCTGAATCCACAGGGTGGTTTAAATGAATCCGGTCTATTCATCGATTTTACTGCCATTGATCCGATCAGTGTTATCAAAGACAATTCCAGGAAGGACCGGAAAAAACAGGTAGTCACGGATCTGTTGAAAAAATGCAAATCGGTTGATGAAGCATTGGCTTATCTGCATCAATACAACTTAATAAAATTATCAAAGGCCCAGCTGTTTATTGCGGACAGCAGCGGGAATTATGCAATCGTCACCGGAGGGTATATTGTCCGGAAAACGACATCCAATTTTGTGCTCAGCAATTACCCTGTGAATAATGGATACACAGAAGCCTGTCACCGACGGGATGTGGCCAATTATTCCCTTCAAAAAGATGCCAGATTTGATCTGGACAAAATAAAAGCAATCTTGGCTCAATCATCTCAATATGGCCCGAATAATCTGGTTTCTAATTATTCCATGGCAGTGAATTTAAAAACAAGTACGATACACCTGTACTATAAGAGTGATTTCAGATCTGTAACCACTCTTTCCTTAAAAGATGAATTGAAAAAAGGGAAACATCACCGGGACCTGACTGATTATTTTCCCAGGTCTGTTATTCCGGTTCTGGAAAAGGAAATGTCGGCTAATGGGATCAATGCAGTCCTGGCAAAATACAGGGACTTAAGAAAAAATGCGGATGTACATTATAACTTCAATAACAATGATGCCATTCATCTGGCTGTCAGCTGGATTGAAAAGGGGGCACAAACAGCAGCTATTCAATTCCTGTTTTGCTTGCGGGAATTTGATCCTCAAAACCCTGATATCAATTCCTGGCTCGGGGTTGCTTACCGGAAAAATAATAATATTGAAGAAAGTAAGAAGTATTTCAATAAAGCACTTCAGCAGGATCCGGAAAACTATGTAGCTATCCTTTATGGCAAACAGGAAAATCAAAAAGTCGAATTCAAACTATCAGCTTTTGAGGGTGCTAAAGAAGTATTTGTAATGGGTGATTTCACCAACTGGACGAAGCATCCTGTACCCATGCAAAAAGAAAATGGATACTGGACCTGCCAGATAATCCTTCCCAAAGGAGAACTCACTTATAAGTTTATTGTCAATAAGCAATACCTGGCCGATCATCTGAATTTTATGCATACTGGAAAAGGTCCGGATATTTATTCTAAACTTTATGTCTGGTAATTTTTTAGAGTTGAGTTTTCATCAAAAAAAACTCATCAATGTCAGACCTGCTCAGCTTATCCCCGGCAAAAGCTGATGGTACCCTCATGAAAGATTATTATTTAAATACGCATTACACTTTTAGTATTAATTTCATCAGCTGTTACTTGTTACAGTAACGGATTTTAAAAGCAATATTGCAGTGATGGCAATTGGAAAAATTCCTTTACAGCATTACACAGAAAGAGCTGCATGAAAAAGCTGTTAGTCATATCATTTATTCTCCTTTTTTCTTTTACCGGAAGAACACAATCTCCCCTGCAGCAACGGCTTGAATTTCTCAGGCTTTCTCTTGAAAACAAATACGGATGGGTGGGCAATTTTGATAGTCTGACCGGGATTGCTACAGTTTATAAGGATGGATACATGGGATATATTGATACCAGTTCCCGGATCATTCTGCCCATTGCTTATACTACAACGGAGTTTTCAGATGGCCTGGGTGTTTATCAGGATCATGTCCAAAAAACTATTAAGGTCATTGACAAAAACGGAAACCTGATCAGAGAATTTAAGAATATCAGCTCCATGTATGGGTTTCAAAAGGGGCTGGCAATTTTCAGCACTCCCTCTGCAACAGGCCTGCAATATGGAGTGATGGATCTCCAGGGGAATATTATCATCAAAAATCAATACCCTTATATTAAAAAGATATCTGAGAAATATTATTTCGTCAACAGCAATAGCGTGGGTGCTGGGATCATCAATGCTGCCGGGGATACCGTGATACCCATCAGGTATATTATCAACTATATTGATACAACCGATCTTCATTTTATTGGTTACCGGCCGGATGCCGGTTATGGAATCTTTGATTCTTCTGGTCGGATATTAAAATACCTTGCTAAGGAGTTGAATGTAGAAACCAATCATATCGAAGGAGGTGCAGATTTTCAACGGGATTCCCTGATCATCATTAAAAACCAATGGAGTTCTATCGGCTCGAAAACAGCATTGGTTAACCTTAATTTTGATACCATTGTGCCAATGGGGAAATACAAGCTGGCGCATATCAATGAGCGGATGGTATGTTTTTATGATTCGGTCCCATCCGGTAATAAAGCAGGGAGCGGTCTGGTGTCAAAATGCGGATTTCTGAATACAAAAGGAGCTATTGTAATTCCGGCCCGGTATGATTTTGCCAGCTATTTTACAGAAGAGCTTTGTTCCATCCGGGAAAACAATCAATGGGGCTATATCAACAAAGAGGGAAGGCTGGTTATTCCCTTTCAATTTGACTATGCACTTCCCTTCCATATGGGTTATGCAAAGGTCAAAATCAAAGATGATTTTTTTATCATTGACCGAAAGGGAAAGATCGTGATGAAATCTAAATCTTATTAAAAGGGTAAGCGAAATCTGCTTTCAAATATTTCTGTATACTCAGCAACAAATTAAATAGCTGATCATCTGCTTTTTCTTGATTTTTCCAGTGTTTATCAACTGCATTGTAAGTTTTATTTCCGCCATGATACAGGATAAAATTGTAAACCGGCCACCAGCAATCCGAGTTGAGCAAAGAGCGGCAGCATCGCTATTATCATTATCATTTTACATCCGGTTTAAATTCTAAAATATCCGCAGGCTGGCAATCCAGTATTTTACAAATCGCTTCCAACGTGGAGAAACGGATGGCTTTGGCTTTGCCGGTTTTGAGAATGGATAAATTGGAAAGGGTGATGCCGACTTTTTCCGATAACTCGTTCAGCGACATTTTTCTTTTTGCCATCATCACATCCAGGTTAACTATTATCGCCATAGCTTAAATGGTTAAGTCGTTTTCAGTTTGTAATTCCACTCCCCGCTTACAGATCTGGGCGATCACAATCAATATCACTCCCATAAAGAACCAGACATCGGCTCCGCCAAAACCCAGTTTCTGAATATCAGGGAGACTGATGCCTTTGGCAACCAGCCATTTTGTTTGATTAGTTCCCCAACTGGAAAAAATACCAATGCCAATAGCCAGCCATGACAAATATGAAATGAATCGAGGCAGGTATTGATTAAATGGCTGCGTGAAATTCAGTTTTTTGTGATGGATCGCCCGGATAATGATATAAAACTGAATGGCTTTCAGGATCGCCACAATACTCATCAATATAGTGAGTACAATAAAATATCCTTTATCGGCTGCAAATAAACCGGAGAGATCCATTTTATTCCAGAAAAACCCCGCGCCAACCGGATTGTAGAACATAGTATAAAACGCGTTGAATAAGATCCCCCCGGCCTCCATACATAAACCGATAAAAATGATCCAGGCCAGGATATACAGCACGAATAAAATCTGTTTTGAGGTAATTCTTATTTCCATGATTCATTGAATTATTTAGCAAAAATAGACAAATATTTATTGATAAACAATAAATTTTTACTTTTTAACAAATTTTGAGCCCAAGGGTCCTTCACCTGTTACCAGTCTATGCGACAAATTCCAGAGTAAAACCCTGAAAATCTGCAGCTTGCCTTATTCAGGAGCTGATGATGAAAATACCCGGTTACCCGTTCTTTTGTAATTTCAGCGCAGGGAGGCAAAATATTGCCGCTGTTCTTTTCGTTTGTTTGTATTCTTTCCCAATCCCCATTATCAGCTAACCATGATCAGTAATCCCGCATGAAAATATCTGGCATTCTTCTTTTCAGCCTGCTGCTGGTTCTTGAATCAACAGCTCAAAACAAAAAACAGCGGGTGATTGCTGATAATAAGAAACAATACATCTTTTCTGATACGGCTGGTATTACTGCTTCCTATATTGCCTACCACGGAGATCGTTTTCCGCTTACTGACCTGATAACGATAGATAGCCTTTCCATTTCCCAGGCATCATTGAAAGGCAAAACTGTATTTATTAATTGCTGGTTTGTAGCTTGCCAGCCCTGTATTGCTGAAATTCCGGTGTTGAACGAGCTTGAAAAAAAATACAGGTCAGACAGTACTGTATTTATTGCCCTCACATTTGATAAAGCCGATCGTATCAGATCTTTCCTTGCGAAAAAGCCTTTTCATTTTCAAATAGCAAGCCTACCACAGGCAGATATTGATTCAATGAAAAAGATATCCTTTTATCCATTTTCCGCTATTTTAAACAGGCAGGGCCAAATATCATTTGTGCTCGTCAGCTGGCCTGGCGGAAAAGACTCCGATACACAATTACTGACCTTGCTTGATCAGCAGTTTAAAAAGGCTTTAGCACAATGATTTTTATAGATAGTAGTTGGTTTTAGATGGCTATTGATAGCTTTCTACCAGGCTTTTACTTTAATATTTTTAAAATAGACCTTACTCTTTGGGTCGTGCCCCTGCAGGGCAAATGTGCCGGAGGAAATCAACCGCTGTTCCATTCCTTTAGGCCGCTCCACTCCTTCAGGTTCGGTATAATCCACCACCTGGCGATCGTTGATTAAAACAGTGATACGCTTTCCTTTTATTTTTATATGCAGGGTGAACCATTCATTGTCTTTCACATAAGTTTCGCGGATATCACTGATGGCCCAGAGACTGCCGGTGCGGCGCCAGTCGGTATGACTATTATTCACCTGCACTTCATAGCCTTTTTCAGGCCATCCGTCTTCCTGGTATTGGGTATGAAAATAAACTCCCGAGTTGGAGCCTGGGGTGGTCATCACATCCAGTTTCAATTCCACATCAGTAAAGTTGTGACCCCTGACCGGGCCATCATAATACAAATGCGCCACATCACCATTCACTACAATTGCCCCATCTTCAATTTTAAAACTGCTGGCATTCTTTCCCACTTTCCAGCCATCAAAGCTTTTCCCATCAAAAATGGAGATAAACCCCTTGAGGTTGGGGCGATGAGCACTGATGGAAAAAACAGCTAAGATGAGGAGTGGGAATATTTTTTTCATAGGTCGAATGTAAGAAGGATTGGGAGATTTTGGAGAGGGATATTCACCGCAGAGAACAGGAGAACGCAGAGTTTTCGCGGAGATTATTGCGTTCTTGGCGCTCTTGGCGGGTTATTTATCGGATTGATGATTTTTGCTTCGCTCGAAGAGTCCTATGGACAAAAAAAATGGGAACACTGATAACGCGGATCTAACGGATTTTCACGGATATAGTTAGTCATATAATTTTAAAGCTGATTCATAAAAGACGGATTAAGGGAGTTTGCTGCGCTCGAAGAGCCCCATGGACAAAATCATAAGAGAGGAACACGGACGCCGTCGGCCAAAGCCTATGGCGTCGGACGATGAAACGGATAGAACGGATTAAAACGGATTTATTTGCGCCCTTAGCGGCCTTTTCGGGAAACAATTTTCGGATTTTTGAATCAAGAAAACTCTTTGCGTTCCTTCGCGTCATTGTGTCTTTGCGGTAAAGCTCTCTGCGAAAACTTCGAGCTCTCTTGTTCTCAGCGGTTAATCTATTCCCGCAGGCCAAAGCAAGCGGTGAAAAAACCTCAGCCCGGCGGATTATCCTTCCACCTCCACAAATACATACAGGCATAGGTCCGGTAGGGCGCCCATTGTGCTGCAATTTTTAATATCGCCGCATCCCTGGTTTTTTTCTTTCTGTTCTTTAACCCATACAAACCCACCACAGCCTGTTGCAATCCCAGGTCATCAATCGCAAATAAATCTTCCCGGCATAAAGCAAACATCAGCAACATTTCCGTGGTCCACCTGCCTACCCCTTTGATCTGTGTGAGGTAAGTAATCACTTCCTCATTATCCATTTTCGCCAATTTATTGTGGTCCACCCCCTGCTCCAGTTCAAACCGGGCCACATTCTGTACATAGCTGACTTTAGCATTACTTAAACCAATCCCTCTCAATTTTTCAAATGGCGTATCCAGAATCTGTTGCGGCGTTGGCTCCCCTCCATACAAATCCAGAAAACGTTTTTTGATTACGCTGGCCACCTTGGTGCTGAGCTGCTGACTCATGATCGAGTAACAGAGATACAGACAAAGATTAGGCTGCTTCTTCAGGGTAAACAAGCCATGCTGTTTGATCAATGGTTTGAGCAGGGGGTCTTTGGAGAGGTGTTTGACGTAGTGCATGGGCAGAAAGATATTGAGATATTGGGATATTCAGATATTGCTTCGTCCGCTGTAGCCTTGGCGAAGGCGGGGTATTAGGAATTAGGTATTGGGTATTGGGGTGACCTATATGCAGATAGTTCGATTAATAGCATGTTACACTACACTCATAACTCTTAATTCATAACTCATCACTCATCACTCCACTATCAACAATTCTATCACAAATTCAACAGGCTGAAAATACAATTTCCATCCGACTTGTGCCGGCTGCTGCAAAAAAAGCACTTGCTTAAAACAGAAGAGTTTGAAAAATGCTGAATGTAAGCGGGAAAGGAATGCAGATCAGGCTTCGGCCCATTGCCTGAATTCGGCGACCCGGTCGCGGCTGACCACCATATCATCTGATGCATTTTGGCCGGCCACGGAGAGTTTTAACCGGCTGTTGAACCAGGGTTTCACCTGCTGAATAGCATGTATACTCACAATAAAACTCCGGTTCAGCCGGAAGAATTGCTGTGGATCCAGCATTTCACTTAATTGCTCCAATGTATATTCCACCACATAACGGTTGGCTTCCTTATCAATCAGGTAAACAATTTTATTATCTGCCTGGAAAAAGGCAATATCTGCGGTTTGAATAAAAAATAAGCGCTGACCAACCTTACCTACAAATCTTTTTTTAAAGCGGTTGGCCTCAGTTATCGACATAACCCGGCTGAAATCAGTGGGGAGCCCCGCAGGCAGCGAACGAAGTTTATTAAATGCACTTGCCAATGCTTCCAGCGTGACCGGCTTCAGAATATAATCAATACTGAAAATCTTAAAAGCTTCCAGTGCATATTGATCATAAGCTGTTGTAAAAATAACCGGGCGGTTATAGTTCACCTGTTTGAAAATTTCAAAACTATGGCCATCTGCCAGGTGTATATCCAGCAATAGCAGATCGGGATGGGCTGACTGTTTCAGGTATTGCACCGTCTCATCAATACTTTCCAGGCAGGCCACCACCTCAATACTTTCATCGTATTGTTTCAACAGGGTGAGCAGTCTTTCCACTGCAATCCTTTCATCTTCTACAATAACGACTTTCATGGTTTTAGTTTAATCGTAACAGGGGAAGACTTACTTCAAAATATCCTTCCGCCTCTTTGACCATAACATCTTTTCCGCTGATAAGTTCATAACGTTTTCTGATATTCTGGAGACCGGTTCTGGTCGATGGTTCTTTGAGTATCCGGGGCTGGAGGTTATTTTTGATAACAAGGGTTTGATTTCCATTGGTATGGATATCGATATGCAGGGGTTTTTGGCGGCTGACCACATTATGCTTAATGGCATTTTCAATCAGCATTTGAAGAGCTGCCGGCACCACATGCCAGTTTTTATACTCATCGGCGATCCGGATATTCACTTCCAATCCTTCTTCAAATCTCTTTCCCAGCAAAAACAAATAGGGTTGTACAAAATCCAGCTCGGCCTTTAACTCAACCAGTTCCTTTTGCTGATTGCTGAGAATGTAGCGGTATACTTTAGAAAACTCCTCGATGAAATGATTGGCTTCAGGATTGTCTTTAATGACCATTCCGGAAAGCACATTCAGGTTATTGAAGAGGAAATGAGGGTTAACCTGGCTCCTGATCAACTGGAGCTGTGCCTGTTGACTGGTTCGGCGCAGTTCTTCTGCTTCCGACCATTTTTGACGGTATTCTCTCAGGAAAAACAGAATGGCATTCACAAGGTGAAGAAATAAATTAATCAGGGTGGCATAGATCAGATTCAGCTTCAGCGGATTCCAGTTCTGTTCCCAGTTATAGCCATAGATTAATCCTCCCACAAAATATACGGAGAGAGCAGCGGCAGCGAGTGCAATGATATTGCCTGCAATAAAGAAGAAACCCAGGAAACGCAGATTATTCCTGGCCGTCAGAAATCGCTTTTTCATATACGGTTTGATCAGCCGGTTTCCTTCCCAGGTTAAAAAAGTAACCAGTCCTACCGTCAGGAGGGCATGGTACCAGGTCACTTCTATCTTAAAGTAATAGTAAACGTTGCAAAGCGCTGTATTCAGAAAGGCATACAGTGCCAGGAGCAACATGAATAAATACCTGTAACGGTGATGGAATAACATAGTATTTTATTTACCAGAAAGGTCAGTCCCGCAACTGCACGGGACTGACCGGTTTTCATAAGAACCTCAACTGCTGCTTATATTATGGTAACAAAACCCTGTCGATAAGGTGTACAACACCATTCCGGCACATAATGTTCGTGGCGGTGATATTGGACACGTTGGCACCATTTCCATTGCCTTTGATGCTGGGGCCGCCACCTGCTCCACCAGTCAGATTGATAGTGGTATTTCCGCCTGCCAGCATGGCGAGGTTGCCATTGGCCAGGTCAGAGGAGAAAGCCCGGGTACCTACCACATGGTAACGAAGTACGGCCAGGAGGGTTGCAATGGGAATCTGGTTAATATCCGTGAGACTTAATGCACCCAGTAACTGGGTAAACGCTGCATTAGTCGGTGCAAATACGGTGAGTTTGGCAGTGCTCAGGGTACTGGCCAATGTAGGGTCACCACCTGGAGCCGTAGTGGCACGGGTCACAGCTTTCACCAGTGAATCCAGTCCGCTGGCAACAGCAGTTTCCACAATATTACCGGAGGGGGGCATCAGTACCCGGCCGATGATGTGAACAACTCCATTATCTGCACCCACATCTGCAGTAGTTACTTTGATACCATTTACATATACACCACTGGCATTTTTTGTGACGAACACAGAGTCACCACTGGCAGTCACCACTTTGGCATTGGGACCTGCAGGTACATCTGCAGCCAGGATTTTAGCACCAATGGCATGGTAGAGAATAATATTGGAAGCCTGTGCCTGTGTCAGTGAATTCAGCACGGTGCTGGTAATTCCTGAGGCAGTAAAGGCAGCATTGTCTGGGGCAAATACGGTAAACGGACCAGTTCCGCTGAGCGTACCCTGTGCATTGGCCTTGATCACCGCCGCTTCGAGGGTGCTGAAATTATCATTCTTTACTACGATATCAGTTATCGTGTTGGTCACCACCGGATCATCGTCTTTATCACATCCTGTAACAAAAACAGCCATACCCAGGGTTCCGAAAAGCATGGTTTTGTGTAGCAATTTTTTGAGTTCCATATAGTTTGATTTTGTTTAAGATTATAACATCATCAAACGGATATGGGTATGGTTGCAGGAGTGAACCGTGGGTCAGGATTCGTGAGTTGTAGTACGGGGGGAGTGAGTTGTGTTGAATAAAATCGATACAGATAGGGTTTACCGGGCTGGATCAACGTAATGCATGTAATGGGAGGGAGTGTTCACCGCAGAGATTTAACCGCTAAGGCGCAAAGTCGCAAAGGATCGCAAAGAGAGGTAAGATGGATTACTTTCAGTAGACAGAGCTCCGGGAAACAAATCTTAGCGTTCCCTTGCGTCCTCGTGTCTTTGCGGTTAGACATCACTCCTTTAATAAAGCAAAATCCCCCCTCACTCCACTGCCCAGCTCATGCCACCACCCTTTTCATCTTTCAGGCTGATCCCTAGCTGGGCCAGCTCATCCCGGATTTTATCTGAAGTCACAAAGTCCTTCTTGCTTTTTGCTTCTTTGCGGATGGCGATCAGCAGATCCATCACTCCCTTCAGCTTTTCATTATCCGCTTCGTTGACCGCTTTCAGACCAAAAATATCCTCCACATACAGTTTCATCTGCTTTTTCAGCCGGTCAAGTGTATCGGCACTGATGGCTGAAACAGCAATAATTCCATCCTTCATGGAGTTAATAACCGGCACCAGTTCAAACATATTGGCCAGCACCCGGGCTGTTCCAAAATCATCGTTCATGTATTCGTCAAACTCGGTCAGCAGCTTTTTTACTTTATCCTCAAGTTCGGCATCGGTACCCGTACTGTCTGGTTCTGCCAGCAGCGCCGGCAATTTTTCATACGCATCCCATAATCTTTTTAATCCCTTCTCGGCTGCCTGCAAGGCCTCATTACTGAAGTCAAGTGTGCTGCGGTAATGACTTTGCAGGATAAAGAAACGAACCACCATCGGATGATAGGCCTGACTGAGCTCGGGATGATCACCGCTGAAGAGTTCGGTCAGCTTGATCACATTATTATAGCTCTTCCCCATCTTCCGGCCATTGATGGTGATCATATTGTTATGGATCCAGTAACGGACCGGTGCCGTATGATTGCAGATGGTACTCTGTGCGATTTCACTTTCATGGTGTGGAAACAGGAGATCCATCCCTCCTCCATGAATATCAAATGCTGCACCCAGGTACTTGGTAGCCATGGCCGAGCATTCAATATGCCAGCCGGGGAAACCCACGCCCCAGGGACTTTGCCAGCGCATGATATGTTCCGGAGCGGCATTTTTCCAAAGTGCAAAATCAGCAGCATCTCTTTTTTCTTCCTGACCTTCCAGCTCTCTGGTAGTTTCCAGTAATTCATCAATCACCCGTCCGCTGAGTTTTCCATAATCGTGGGAAGCTGCATATTTCTTTACATCAAAATACACTGAGCCGTTGGACTCATACGCATATCCTGCTTCGATAATTTTTTTAATCATTTCGATCTGTTCCACAATATGCCCTGTAGCCGTGGGTTCAATCGAAGGCCTGAGGGTATTAAACTGTTCCATGGCCCAGTGATAGAGGTTTGTGTATTTCTGCACCAGTTCCATGGGCTCCAGCTTTTCCAGCACCGCTTTTTTTGAAATCTTATCCTCTGCTTCCCGGCCTTCTTCTTCAAAATGTCCGGCATCCGTGATATTACGTACATAACGCACTTTATAACCAAGGTGCTGCAGGTAACGGTACACCACATCAAATGTGATATAGGGACGGGCATGACCCAGGTGGCTTTCTCCGCTCACAGTAGGTCCGCAAACATACATGCCCACATGACCGGGGGTAATGGATTGAAAGGATTCTTTCTGTCTTGAATACGAGTTATATACTTTGAGTGAAATTTGATTATTCATTATTCTGCGGTTTGAATGGACTGCTTTGGTCTTTCCGTTAATACGGAATTTTGCAAAGATGATTAATATGATTGATAAAGGGAGAAAGAGCCGGATGGCGGCCAGGGATTATTTTGTCCCGCAGGGACAGCAACAAGAATGAGGGATGAGATACATCAGCTTCATAAGGATAAAGATAATCAATTTTCCGGTTTTTTCAATTCCAGGTCCACCACCAGCATAAAATGATCACTCAGGTACTTCACCAGGCGGTTAAACTGTTTTATCCTGAAGGCCTTCCCGGCAAAGATATAATCAATCCGCAGGGTAGGTGAAATACCGGCAAAACTGCGTCCGATCCCAAAGCCTTTTTTCAGGAAAGCGTCCTGCATTTCTCCCCGCATGGCATCATAAGCGTAAGAGTTGGGTACATCATTCAGATCCGCGCATAAGAGATAAGGATGTGGTGCATTATCCATTACTTCCCTGGCCACATCTGCCTGCACACTTCTCCGGGTGAGTCCTTTCCTGATTTTACCCAGAATGCTTTTTGAATTCGCCACCATGCTGTCATCCCCGCTTTGAATTTTCCGGATCCGGTCATAATCAAATTTACCCAGCTGGTTCGACTGCAGGTGGGTGGTGTATACCCGCACGGTATCTTCTCCCAGTTTCAGATCCGCATACATCAAAACATCCGGGAGTGTGGGCCGGGGATAGCGGATTCTTCCGGTATCCACAAAAGGAATTCTGGAAAAAATGATGGAGCTGTAATAATGATTATCGCCATCTTCATCAAAACTGAAATAATAATAAGGATAACCCAGGGCCTGAACGGCAATGATATTATTGTAATAATTCGAATCGGTGGAGGTATGGAATTCCTGTAAACAAAGTACATCGGCATCCTGCTGACTGATCAGGTCAAGCATTTTCAGTCTTTTCTGGCTACCTGCATTATTATTTTTTTTCAGTTCCACAAACCTGGCCACATTCCAGCTAACCACTCTTAATGTACCGGGCTTTTTGTCATAATTAAAAGCGCCTCCCGGGTGAAAGGCAAAGACCAGCAGGATACTTTTATAACTGAGCAGGATGGCCAGACCGGAAATCAATGCATACCGCGGGCGCAGGATAATAAACCAGCCTGCCATGCAAAGCAGGTTCAGCAGCAGCAGGAATGGAAAGGCCAGAGAGAAAAGAGATATAAACCACCATTTCTGCGGATGCAGGTACGGTGCCAGACAGGAAATCAGGAAAAAAAACACCAGCAGGATATTACAAAAAATAAATACCCGTTTGGTCAGGATCCGAAAACGAAAAGCCATTGCTGCAAATTACCGATTTAATAATGTGTAACAGAAATGAGATGCCGGCTGAGGATAAACCAGTCTACGGTTTTCAGATCTCTTCCTCACTGGCTCTTTTCAACAAATCTTTTTCCTCATCAGTCAGTGAATCATATCCCTGCTGATTGATTTTATCGAGCAGCGTATCCACCTTTTCCTGGGTAAGTTTTGCTGTTTTGGTAAAAGGAGTTGAAGTAGCGTTATAAAACAATTCTTCCTTTAATTTTTTACCCCGGGCGGGCTTATCGGGGTTAAACAGATTATTGAACCAGTAAAAAAAACGGTTCATCCATTCACTCCAGTCATAACCTCTTCTCAAAGAGACTACAAAAAGTAATCCGGTCATTGCAGCGGCAGCCAGGGTAATCAGCATACCACTGTCGCTGATGGATACAGTGGCAAAACTGCTGAGCAGGTATAAAACGGTCAGGGCCCAGAGCGGAATTCCGCCGGCAATCATCGGAAACAGACGATAACCCGGTGAAGTCAGTGTTGTTACTACTGCCACAGCCATTACCCCACAGGGAACGGCGCCCAGGGTGGCAATTGGTTTGTAATCGCGGAGTGAAGGCAGCAGCTGATGAGCCAGCACAAAAGCTATCATTCCACCAATTGCACCATAAATAAATACGGGGATGATCTTTTTGCCTCCGGTCAGGTCCTGCAGGATATACCCAAATGACCAGAGCCAGAACATATTTGAAAAAACCTTCCACACATCATTATTCTCAGCAACAAACATGCTGGTGATTGGTGCCCAGGGTTTCCCTCCCAGTTGGGATAAGTCAGCAGGCATGGTAAACAAACCCAAAATATTCCTGGTAAATAATCCCCTGGCCAGTTCTTTATCATCGGCGTAATTGAAAAACCAGAGTGCTTTCATAAAAGCCAGTCCTACAAATACGATCAGGCAGATTGCAATCAGTAATATCAGGTCATTACTGGTTTTGCCTGCCATTACCCGTTGGCGGTATCGCTGCTCTTTGTAGTTCATATCCAATTGAAATAATTACAGGGATGCTGTTACCAATATGAAGTAAAATTCGGATAAATGTTCAACTTATTATCAATATAACGTTCTGCGATTGGTTTTGTTCCAGAAATATACCAGCAGAAAGCCGGTCAGGGCGCCGCCAAGGTGGGCGAAATGCGCAATATTATCACCTACCATATTGCCAAAACCACCAAATAAATCGATCAGGATATAAAAAAGCACCACCCATTTCGCTTTGATAGGAATGGGAATGGGTATGATCATCAGTTCGGTATTAGGAAATAAATAACCGAAAGCAACAAATACACCCATAACTGCTCCGGATGCCCCCACCACGGGTACAAAACCATGGGTCAGCTGCTGAACAATCAGATGTGTGGCAGCAGCCCCTACCCCGCAGGCCAGATAAAAAAATAAAAACCGCTTATGGCCCCATACATTTTCCAGGATCCGGCCAAACATATACAAGCCGAACATATTAAATAAAATATGAAAAAAAGAAATCCGGCCTGCCATATCATAGGTAGCATGGGCAAACATATGAGTGGCCACCTGGTAAGGTTCAAAAAAAGGACTATCAACCGGCCACAAAGCAATCTTCATTGTGATACCCAGTTGCTTGTCGTAAATCAACTGCGCCACCCATACCAGGATATTGATGATGATCAGATTCTTCACTACCGGGGGAAACCGGTCCATTCTTGTAAATCGGAAATTACTCATAGAGAAGGTAAAATTAGGGGTTGCCTGCAAAGGAGAAAAAAGAGATCGGGAGATTTAACATCCTGCAGGTCTTTTGATCCGCCCAATCAGGACAGTTTATTTTCCTTTAGTTTCAGTTGCACCACATTTTCAATATGATGGGTATGCGGAAACATATCCACGGGCTGCACTTTTGTGACCCTATATTTTTCATCCAGTAAGCGGAGATCCCGGGCCTGGGTAGCCGGATTACAACTTACATACACAACCACCGGTGCAGCCATTTCCAGTATCTTCTTCACCAGTTTTTCATGCATCCCTGCCCGGGGCGGATCGGTAATGATCACATCCGGTTTGCCATGTGTGGCAAAAAATTCATCATTGCATATATCAATCACATCTCCTGCAAAAAACAGGGTTTGATCCAGCTGGTTCAGTTCCGCATTTTCACGGGCATCCTCAATCGCTGCTTCGATCATTTCCACTCCGATGATTTTCTGAGCTTTCTCACTCACAAATATTCCGATACTGCCTGTGCCGCAATAAAGATCATACACGGTTTCCTTTCCGGTAAGTTCGGCAAAATCACGGGTCACCCGGTACAATTGTTCTGCCTGTTTGGTATTGGTTTGAAAAAAGGACTTAGGCCCGATTTTGAAACGGAATTGCTCCAGCTGTTCAATCACATATCCTTTCCCAGAAAAGGGCATTGGTTCCAGATCATAGAGACTGTCATTCTTCTTTGTATTGATGGTATATACCCAGGTTGTCACTTCCGGGATTGTTGCCTGCAGGTGTTGCAACAGGGCATTGATCTTATCCATATCCGGTTCCCCGACAATTACATTCACCATCACTTCCCCGCTGTTGCAAACCCTTAATTGCACATTGCGCAGAAAACCGGTATGCTGCCGGATATCATAATAAGAAAGATCAACATCTTTAGCATATTCCCGGATCGTTTCCCTGACCAGGTTAGCGGGTTCCGGTTGCAGGTAACAACGGTTCACATCCACAATCTTATCGAAATAGCCTTTGGCATGAAAGCCGGCGGCCGGCAAAGGCTGAAAGGTTCCGTTTTGTTTGCTTTCCAGCATGGCTGCCTTGTCATAATCAGCTTTGGGAATATAACGCTGGGTACCGAATGTAAATTCCAGCTTGTTCCGGTAATATTTATCGTCGGCCGCTCCCAGAATGGGCAGTATGGGCGGCAATTCCACTTTGGCAATCCTTTCGAGCGCATCGATAACCTGCTGCTGTTTGAAACGAAGTTGTTCTTCATACGGCACAGTTTGCCATTGGCAACCTCCGCAATTACCGAAATGACTGCAAAAGGGATCCACCCTTCGGGAGGAATATTCATGAAAGCGGATCGGATAGCCTTCGGCCCAGTCCTTTTTACTTTTATTCAGGAAAACATCCACCAGATCCCCCGGTACGGTACTTTCAATGAAAATCACTTTGCCGTCCTGCCGGGCCAGACAACGCCCTTCAGCCGCAAAATCCTCCACCCTGATCTTTTCCAGCACCCTGATTTTATTCTTTTTTCTGGCCATCGGGCAAAAATAACCCCAATGCAGCTAAGGGGACTAAAAATCAGGTAATTCCTGTCCGGTCAACGCAACGAAAAGTAGATTGAAAACTTCTTAAACCCGGCCCGGCCTCTTCGGAGGCTGATGGTTTTTAAATACCTTTACCTGATTCCCTGCCTGCCCGACAGCAGGTTTCTGACTTATGAAAAAAATATACCTGATCAGCCTGATTCTAATGCCCTTTCTGCTTTCTGCACAGGAGGGCTACGAAATCAAAGTAAACTTTAAGCCTTTCAAACACCAGTATATCTATCTGGGCCATTATTTTGGCAAGACCTATCCGATCATAGATTCGGCCATGCTCAATGAACAGGGTACCGCTGTCTTTAAGGGGACTAAAAAACTAAACGGCGGAATTTACCTGATCGGGTATCCGAACAAGACCGGTTTTTTTGAAATCCTGGTGGACAAGGATCAGCATTTTACCGTGTTGGCCGATACAGCCAATTTAGCTAATGGAGTAAAATTTGAGGGCTCAGCCGACAACACTCTATTCCTGACCTATCAAAAAAGTATCGGTGAAAAAGGAAAGGTTTTGAACGGGTTTCAACAACAACTGAAAACTGCCACCACGAAGGAAGATTCCACCCGGATCATGGCCAATATCACCAGTGCTGATAAAAATATGCAGCAATACCGGGAAGACCTGATCAAACAAAATCCCAAAAGCCTTTTATCCGCCTTGCTGGCCGCCATGCGTGATCCGGAAATACCAACCCATCTGAGGGAGCCAAAAACCAAGGCGGATTCCATTGCAGCATATGAATATTACAAAGGAAAATACTGGGAAGGTGTGAATTTCTGGGATGGGCGATTGGCTTATACCACATTTTTCGAGGAAAAAATTGATAAGTACTATAACCAGCTTGTAACCCCTCATCCTGATTCCGTTATACGGGAAATTGATTACATGATGGGTTATGCCAGTCTGAATGAGGAAATGACCCGCTTTCTGCTGATTAAATTTGTAAACCGCTATCTCAACCAGAAATACATGTGGGAGGATGCGGTCTTTGTTCATCTTTTTGAAAAATACTTCTCCAATAAATCATATTCCTGGTTATCAGATAAAGGAAAGAAAACCATTACCGACCGGGCTTACAGCCTGATGGCAAATATCATGGGCAACCCTGCACCGGATATTGTATTGCCCGATTCCAGCGGAAAGATTACCGGTTTATATGATCAGGTGGCTGACTTTACCGTGGTGGTTTTCTGGGATCCGACCTGCGGACATTGTAAGGAAGTATTACCGCGGCTGGATTCTTTCTATACTAAAAAATGGAAGGACGCCGGTTTGAAAATGTTTGCAGTGGCCAAAGAAACAGATGGCAACCGGAACGACTGGATCCGTTTTGTTACTGAACAGCAATTATGGAGCTGGACACAGGTGTACTATTCCAAAGCTGATGATAAATCAAGAGTGGAAGGCGGGATTCCAGGCTATTCACAGCTTTATGATGTACAAACCTTCCCTACGATTTATTTACTTGACAAGGAGAAGCGGATTATTGCCAAAAAACTAACCGTTGAACAAACCGATGATGTACTCAACATCAAAAGAAAAGCACAGTAACCTGCTATGAAAAAAAAGCTATTTATTTTATTAGGCGGCCTCTTACTGGCTGCGGTGGCACCGGCACAGACCTTATTTACTTATGGGACGCATACTGTAGATGCAAAAGATTTCCTCCGGGCCTATGAAAAGAACAATACCCAGCCTGTAACAGACCGGGCGAAATCCATCAATGATTACCTGGATCTTTATATCCGCTCCCGGCTCAAGATTCAGGAAGCCTATGATCGAAGGCTGGACACCCTTCCTGCCATGAAAATGGAACTGGAGAACCTGCGCACACAGATATCACAGAACTATATGACGGATCCGGATATCTCCGCACAACTGGTGAAAGAAGCTTTTAACCGGAGTCAGAAAGATATTCATGTTGCCCATATTTTTATTTCCAACCGCAATACCACCGGCTTTATTGACACAGTGATGGCCGGCCGCAAACTGGATACTGTATTACAGCTGCTTAAAAAAGGAGAAGACTTCTTTAAAACAGCCCGGCGCTATTCCGATGATACTTCTGCAGCAACCAATAATGGTGATATAGGTTTTATCACCCTGCTGACCCTTCCTTATGATTTTGAAAATGCAATTTATAATACCCCTGCCGGAAAATATTCGGCTCCGGTACGTTCACTGGCAGGCTATCATATTTTCAAAAACCTGGGGGAAAGAAAAGCGGTTGGGAAAATAAAAGCCCAGCAGATTTTACTGGCATATCCTCCCGGTGCAGATGACAATATCAAAAAACAAATTGCTTCAAAGGCGGATTCGTTATACAAACGGATCATTGCCGGTGATAATTTCAACCGGTTAGCCGCTGATTTCAGTAACGATTATGTAAGTGCTGCTTCCGGAGGCATGATGCCTGAAATCGGGGTCGGACAATTTGATCCCAGCTTTGAAAAAGCACTTTGGGCACTTCCCAAAGACAATGCGGTCAGCAAGCCCTTTGCCACGGCTTATGGCTGGCATATCCTCAAGAGGATGTCGCTCAAACCTGTGATCACCGATCCCAATAATAAAACCTATCAGGATGAATTAAAACAGCGGATTATCAATGACAGCCGCTGGAAAAATTCAAAGGATTTTCTGGTAAAAAAAGTAACCGATAAAAAAGGGTTTAAAAAATTCCCCTACGATGATGCGGCACTCTGGAATATGAGCGATAGTGTACTGGATGGCAAACCCATGACCAGCGGATGGGCGATTACCGCTTTTACTCCGCTATTCTCCATCGGCGATTCTGTATATAATGCCAATCATTGGGTGAATTATGCCAATATGTACCGCTACAAACAGGATGGATCTGGCGTAAAACCCTGGGACCAGGTAAGAGAGGAATGGATCCGTTTCTCGATTCAGGAATATTACAAAACCCATCTGGAAGAATTCAGTGAAGAGTTCAGACAACAGATGAATGAATTCCGGGATGGAAATCTCTTTTTTGAAATCATGCAGCAGGAAGTCTGGAATAAATCACAGGGAGATACAGCCGCCCTGCTGGTACTGTACGAAAAAAACAAACAAAAATATCTCTGGCAGCAGAGTGTGGATGCCGTTCTGTTTTTCTGTGCCGATATGAACAGCGCCACCAGTACCTATGATAAAATACTGGCCAATCCGGCCGATTGGAAA
>DAORJS010000011.1:15960-21583 GCA_035439185.1 Chitinophagaceae bacterium | reverse complement strand
CCATCATCAAAAAGTTCTTTAAAGCCAGTTAAAGAAGGATGTAAACCCACTTCATCTGTCAACGAAAGTGCTTTTGACTTTTCAATCCCCAGTTTAGGCCGGGCTTTATAGTACAAATCATTGCGTACGGGAATCACGGTATTCAATCCATCATTCCCTCCGCTTAACTGAAGTATCACGACTACTTTATTACCCGGAGGAACCATGGCTTTTCCTTCAAATGCTTTCAGAAACTTGGGTACCATCAGTGAAGCGGTGGCCAGCGATCCTACCTGAATGAATTCTTTACGCCTGATATACATTTACAATGAATTTTATTAAGTTAAGCTACTGTAACTTTCCATTTTCAACTTTCAACTTTCTCCCGATAGCTATCGGGATTCAACAAAGCTGATACTCCGGTGTACTCATGATCTGCAAAGTCGCCGTCCGGATAAAATTTTCCCTGCCGGTCTGATCAGCATGTTGTTTGATCACTTCCATACTCACCTGACTTTTCACCTGCAAGAGATGGGCAGATATGGTCTCTCCCAGGGCTTCTCTGGGTGTGGATTCATAAAATTTTACATATGGATTCCAGTCCACATCTGCATTGATTTGTTGTCTGCGTGGCCCTGCGGCTGCATTTTGTTTACTCCCTTTTTTCTTTGCCATATCCATCATGGGAGTTTCGCCATCATTACGACCCATCATGGCATCGTCATCATCTTTCGGACTGACATTCATCTGATCGGTATCATTGATCAGCAGGGGTATCCTCATCCGCATCATCAGGCTGCTGCTGTCGATCCAGTTGCGGCCACCGGGCCAGCCAGCCACATTCGGCGGGTAAAAGAGCTGTTGCCCCAGTACCCGTTGCAACAGAATCATCGCATCATCGTTTTCCAGTTTCATCGGCAGTATCCGCTGGATGCCCACCATCAGTTCCACAGGAGATTTGATCAGGGCACCGATATTTTTATCTTCATAGAACCAGTCGCTGGTAAAAATATCTTCCATCAGCGGGGCGATCTCATAATTGTTTTTGAAAAAGCGATCCGCCAACCAGTCGATTTTCTCATTGTCCGGCTTTTCATTTACAAAAAATCTATAGATTTTTTGGGTAATGAAACGGGCGGTTTGTTTTTCCTGTAATAAGATATCCAGCACCTCTCCTCCGTCAAAATTCCCGGTCCGGCCTAATACAGTCTTGCTGCCAAAGTCGTGCTGGAATCTGCGGAACACAAATTCACCTTTCATATTGGCGCTCCACCCTGTAAATGCCCGGGCGGCTTCTTTAATATCATGCTCTGTATAGTTACCACGGCCAAGTGTGAAAAGCTCCATGACTTCCCTGGCAAAATTTTCATTGGGATGATCTTTGCGGTTCTGCTGGTTATTCAGAAAATTCAGCATGGCTGCTGTCTGGGATACTTCTTTTAACATGGTCCCAAAATTGCCCAATGCATTTCTCCTTAACACATCCAGCAAACCCTGCTGGTAGAAAATATTGATATTCCGGCAGGCAAAATGTCCATGCCAGAAAAATGCCATTTTCTCTCTTAACTGGGAAGCACTGTTTACCATATTGTGCATCCAGAACAAATTCAGGTTGCGAACACCTTCTCTGTTCTTTTGCTGTACCTTCTTACGGTCTTCCACAGCCATTTCTTTTTTCTGCAGCCTTCCGGTTTCCTCTATTCCCATCAGGAGCCCCTTGAGATAATCATCTGCCACATCGATAAACTCAGGTTTTTTATCCGATGCTTTTACCAGGGCTTTATAGAATTGTTTGGGTGTGAATTTGGACAAATCCGGAAGTTGTTCCACAGCAGGGCCGAAACCGGCACGCCACATTAAATGCTGGTTCTTCAACTGGTTACTCAATGACATGGGCTGCGTTTAAAGGTTGAGACTGTTAAGGAAGGAATTAGTTTAAAAACCGGGCCATTTTACAGACGTAAAACGTTAAAAATACCTGCTTTATTTTCTACATTTGAAAGTGATTCCATATGAAGGTCAGGACTTTTAAATATATCATCCCCTTTATCTTCTTTGCAGGAGCGATACACTCTTTTAACAGTTCCGGCTGGACCATATGGATCCCCATGATGATCGCCTGGATATTCATTCCCTTAGCCGAGCTCTTTTTAAAACCTGATCCTGCCAATATGGATGCAGCAGAAGAAGAATTGGCCAAAAAGAATCCCGTATATGATTTTTTTCTATACATCATCGTTGCCCTTCAATATACAGCCCTTTATTTTTACCTGAGTGGCATGAAAGCAGATGCACTGAGCTGGCAGGATGCTCTGGGAAGAACAGCCGTCATGGGTTTATTATGCGGCACATTTGGCATCAATGTTGGCCATGAACTGGGGCACCGGGTCAATCCGTGGGAACAATCCTTAGCCAAGGCCCTATTATTGACCTCACTGTACATGCATTTTTTTACAGAACACAATAAAGGCCATCACAAAAGAGTCGCCACACCCGATGATCCCAGCAGTGCCCGGTATAATGAACCCCTTTATCTTTTTTTTATCCGGACAATTATTTTCAGTTATACCAGCGCCTGGCATATTGCCAATGAAGAAACCCGGAAAAAGGGCAAACCTGTATTTTCATTATACAATGAAATGATACAGTTTACGCTGATTCAGGCTGTGTTTCTCTTGTTGATTTATTTCTTTTTTGGCCCAGTGGTACTACTCTACTTTCTGGCCGCCGCCCTGATCGGCATCCTGTTGCTGGAAACCGTGAACTATATCGAACATTACGGATTACAACGCAAGCAAACCGGAGAAGGAAAATATGAAAGGGCAATGCCAACGCATAGCTGGAACAGTGATCATATTCTCGGCAGGATCTTTTTATTTGAACTCAGCCGCCATAGCGATCATCATTATATGGCCAGCCGTAAATACCAGGTTCTTCGCCATCATGATGAAGCCCCGCAAATGCCTACGGGCTATCCGGGAATGATGTTGCTTTCTCTGGTACCTCCTGCCTGGTTCTATGTGATGAACAGAAGGATCAAAAAAATGCAGTCTGTTACTTCACCGCATTAGCCAGCACATAGGCCCTTACATGGAGCGCCTCTTCATTATTGAAACGGGAACGGGGAAACATCAGGGGAAGGATTGTTTCCCATTTTTCAACAGAAAACTGTTTGGGTTCAGGTAAACCATGGCACCGGCCACAGCTGGTTCTAAACAATCGATTACCCATCAAAGTATCAACAGGTACTGTTGCTTTCGGGGGATAGATGGATGCTATTTTCTCCGGTAAATCAGCCTTTCTTTCGGTGATAACCGGCACAGCTTTTTTTTGACAGGAAAATAATAAAAGGATCAACCAGCATTTTTTCATGCTATAAAGACTATTGAAATTCCCTTTGGTTTATTTAATTAATCATTGATCCTCCAAAATACGGATGCAATACTGCCGGCAGCCTTACACCTTCAGCTGTCTGATTATTCTCCAGCAAACAGGCCACGATCCTGGGCAAAGCCAATGAACTGCCATTCAGTGAATGAACCAGTTTTGTTTTCCCATCACTATCCTTGAATCTGATCTTCATCCGGTTGGTCTGATATGCTTCGAAATTAGACACAGAACTAACTTCCAGCCATTTTTGCTGAGCAGCACTGTACACTTCAAAATCGTAAGTGAGTGCTGAAGTGAAACTCATATCGCCTCCGCATAATGCCAGAATGCGGTAAGGAAGTTCGAGTGTTTGCAGCAATTGCTCCACATGCGCCACCATGGCATCATGGGTTTCTTCACTTTTATCGGGACGGGTCAGTTGTACGATTTCTACTTTATCAAACTGATGCACTCTGTTTAAACCACGGACATCTGCCCCGAAACTGCCGGCTTCCCGACGGAAACAGGGAGAAAAGGCTGTCATTTTAATCGGCAGTTCAGCCTCTTTCAGCATTTCATCCCGGTAAATATTGGTCACCGGCACTTCTGATGTCGGGATCATATAAAAATTATCGGCCGGCATATAATACATCTGCCCTTCTTTATCAGGCAGCTGACCAGTACCATAGGCAGTGGCTTCATTCACCATCAGCGGGGGCAGGTATTCGGTATATCCGGCTGCTGTATTAAAATCGAGGAAGTATTGAACAAGGGCCCTCTGCAGTTTGGCTCCTTTTCCTTTATAAAGCGGGAAGCCGCTCCCGGTTATTTTGGCACCGGTTTCAAAATCCACGATATCATATTTCTTAATCAGGTCCCAATGCGGAACAGAACCTTCAGGTAACACTGGAATTGTACCGCCTTCCCGAACCACCACATTATCGGCTGGTGTTTTACCAACAGGTACCTTGGCTGAAGGCAGGTTAGGCAGGAGTACCAGTTTGTCCTGTAATTGTTTTTCTGTTGCTGCCAGTTGATCTGCAATTGGCTGCAGAGCTGTTTTAAGGCCGGCCACTTCCTGTTTTCTTATTTCAGCTTCCTCCTTCTGCCCTTTGGCCATCAGCTGACCGATTTCTTTAGAGGCGCTGTTGACCTTTGCCAGGGTATTATCTGATTCCAGCTGAAGTCTCTTTCTTTCTTCATCCAGACTCACAATTTCATCCACCAGTCCGGTCGCCGCAAAATGTTTTACCTCCAGTCTTTCTTTGATCAGGTTGGGGTCCTGTCTGATTACCTGTAACTGCAACATCTTTTATCCTTTTATCCGGAGGTTTTATATATTGAAAGGCAAGGACTCCGGAGCCGCAAAGATAATGGAGATGCCGGTTGTGCCATCAGCACTATCTTTGCCGCTATGTTTGTACATGATGACCTGCAGCAGCGTTGGTGGAATCTGGAAGCCAGTCTGGCCGAACGTTTTGGTAAAAAACCCGATCTGGAAGCCATCCTTTTCCTGATCGGGGTGCAGGAACTGGGTGAGTTCAGAGAGAAATTTACAAAAGAAGAAAAACAGGACCTGATGCATATTGCCGTTTGTCATTTGCTCAGTCCCAGCGGATATTATGAACTGGAACTGGTGGATGAGGATGGCTGGCCTCATTACCGGCAATTAAAACCGATGCCCGAGCTAAACCCGGCCGAACAGGAAAATTTTATCAAGGATCATGTACTGCTTTACTTTGAACAAAATAAATGATGATATGAAGAAAATTGTACTGGCTATTACCGGTTTATTGCTCAGCATGGCCACTTTACTGGCTCAATCTGATTCCACAGTTAAAAAGAAAGACCGGAAAAGAGATGTGTTGCTGCAAACCAGTATGGGTGATATCCGGATCCGGTTATCTGACTCAACTCCCCTGCACCGCGACAATTTTCTCAAACTGGTTAAGATGCATTATTACGATGGCCTCCTTTTTCACCGGGTGATAAAGGACTTTATGGTACAGGCAGGAGACCCGGAAAGCCGTACGGCAAGACCCGGTCAGCAATTAGGCAATGGGGGTCCGGCTTATACAATACCCGCCGAATTCAGATCAACACTTTTTCATAAAAAAGGGGTGATTGCAGCGGCAAGGCTGGGAGATCAGATCAATCCCCAAAAAGCCAGCAGTGGCAGTCAGTTCTATTTGGCACAGGGTAAAAAATTTACGGATGCAGAACTGGATCAGATGGAAAGAACCAGACTGGGTGGCAGAAAGATTCCGGAAAACCA
>DAORJS010000011.1:0-15860 GCA_035439185.1 Chitinophagaceae bacterium | reverse complement strand
CGCAATGATTCTGCAATCACTTTTCCCTGCGGATCTACCAGTACATTGTAGGGGATTCCTTCAATTTTATATAAAGGCACCACCGCGCTGCTCCACCATTTCAGGTCACTTACCTGTGTCCAGGTCAGTTTATCCTTCATGACCGCATTCATCCAGGCATCTTTGCCTCCGGGCTGATCGAGGGAGACACCGAGAATCGTAAAATTCTTATCCTTGAATTTCTGGTAAGCGTTGACCACATTGGGGTTTTCGGCTCGGCAGGGACCGCACCAGCTGGCCCAGAAATCAACCAGTACATATTTACCTTTGAATGAACTGAGGGAAACTGCTTTTCCATTTGGATCGGGAAGGGTAAAATCAGGTGCCGGTTGTCCTACCAATCCTCCCTGTGGGGTTGAACTCAGAGATGATTTTATCGCAATCAGGCCCTGGTGGTCTGGAAATTTAGTGGAAGCTTCCTGCACAATCTGAATCACTTCATCGTTCGTGAGACCAGTGAGCCCTGATCCCTGCATATTAGATGTACTTTGATAATAGCCCAGGATAAACATGGACAGGGCCGGATTCTTGCTTTTTTTCAATGCATCAATGGTAAAAGTCTTTATGTCAGTTGCAATGCCTGAAACGGTTGTACGAATCGCCTGCAGGCTGCTGTCTTCACTCTTGGCACCGGTACGGCCCAGACTGTCATAGATTCTTGCCTGAGACATGATCAATTGAAATTTATTATTGAAACCAGCTACATAGTCTTTCAATTCCTGACTAACCGGAGAGTTTTTCACTTCGTAGCTTTCCGGAAACTGTGTATTCTCCTTGCTGAATTTGACATTGACCGTAATCTTTTTGGCATCATTGATCACGGCAGCCAATGGATAACTGCTCTGGTCCAGGCGCAGGTTATATACCCTGGCCTCACCGGTTGTTGTTTTCAGTTTGAATTTACCATCTGTACCCAGCGCTGCTGAATCCATGATAACCCGTTGCATGGTTGTCATGGGCACTTCTTCCAGATAGATCATTTTAGCCGTGTTGTTGGTGATCACCCCATTCAACTCCAGTTTTTGTTCTCCGGATTTTTCTTTACAGGAATAAAGGAAAACAAGTGGCAGTACTATCAGAAATAATCGTTTCATATCGTTTAATTGTTTCAGGCTTTTAATTTTTCGAGCAGCAGCTCATTGGTTATTTTAGGATCGGCCTTCCCTTTTGATTGCTTCATCACTTCTCCGACAAAGAGTGCCAGTAATCCTTTCTTTCCCTTTTTATATTCAGTTACTTTATCTGCAAATTTCAATAATACCTGATCAATAATCGGTCCGATAGCTGACCCATCGGATTGCTGAAGCAGGTTATGGGTGCTGGCAAGATGGGCAGGGTCCGCTTGCCGATCCCTGAGCATCAATGGGAATAACCGGGATGCTGCCACGGTAAAACTCAGTTCTCCGCTCTCCACCATTGCAATCAGGCTGGCCAGTTTGGGTGCGCTTAATGGAAAACCGGTGATATCAGTATTATTTTCATTGAGCCAGTTTTTCACGGGGCCCAATATCCAGTTAGCAGCTGCTTTGTAATTAGTGGTATGACTGATTACTGATTCAAAATAATCAGACATTTCTCTTTCCTCAGTCAGCAGGCCGGCATCATATGCCGACAATTGGTATTCACCGGTATATCTTTTAATTCTTTCTTCCTGTAAGGCAGGAATAGTTTCCCGGATTTTCTCGATAAAGGAATCGCTGAGTGAAAAAGGGGCAAGATCAGGTTCGGGAAAATAGCGATAATCATCTGCATCTTCTTTTTCCCGGGTAGCGAAACTGGTTCCGGTATTGGCATCAAAACTCCGGGTTTGCTGAATGATGGTTTTCCCGGCTTCCAGCATGTCAATCAGTCTTTTTGACTCTGCTTCTATTGCTCTTTTCACATTGCGGATGGAATTCAGGTTTTTGATTTCCACCCGGGTACCCAGCCGGGACTCCCCTTTGAGCCGCACGGAAATATTGGCATCACAACGCATACTGCCTTCTTCCATATTACCATCGCAGATACCGAGATAACGTACCAGTCTTCTCACCACAGTTAAATAAGCATAGGCTTCATCACCGCTGCGGATATCCGGTTCAGTCACCATTTCAATCAGTGGGGTCCCTGCTCTGTTATAATCCACGAGAGTATAATCATCATCCGCATCGTGAATACTTTTGCCGGCATCTTCCTCCAGATGGATACGGTTCAGCCGGGTCTTTTTTGTGGTTCCATCAGAGTTGGCAATTTCAACATAACCAGCCTCACAAATCGGAGTGGTATGCTGGGTCACCTGGTATCCTTTGGGAAGATCAGGATAGAAATAATTCTTTCTGGCAAACCAGTTTTCCTTTGCGATGGTGCAATGACAGGCCAGACCCATTTTTACTGCCAGTTCAATGGCTTTACGGTTCATGACGGGTAAGGTACCCGGATGGGCGAGGGTAACCGGACTGATATGAGTATTGGGGGCAGCACCAAAAGCAATGCTATCGCCGCAAAACAGTTTACTGGCTGTTTGCAACTGGGCATGTACTTCCAGTCCTACGATAGTTTCGTATTTGTTGTAATCTGTCATTATTATTCCCCTTTTTTGGAGGGATAAAAATTTGATGGACAAGCCCACCTTCGCTAAAGCTATGGCGGGCAAGCCAGCCTATGCTAAGGCTACGGCAGACAAGCCTTCGCTATAGCTTTTTCCGCTCATGAAGAACGGAGCAGCCCGGCTTCGCTGAAGCTACGTTCATCTTTTACCGGGCAGCCCGCATTCGCTTATTTATATCACTCTTTACCGGGCAGCGTGTCTTCGCCAAGGCTTTACCGGGCAGCCCGCCTTCGCCAAGGCTTCGGCGGGCAAGCAAAATTAGCGGTTTTGAGGGAGGGGATTGGTAAGCTTTGTATAAAAGAGAATGCCCCCGGTATGGCCGGGGGCATTTTCATGAGGTTCTCCGGAATCAGAGATTGGTAGTCTTTATTTTTCTTGGCATTTTTACTTCTATATTCTGCGCTTTCCCATCGCGCAGCAGCTTAAACCTTACAGTCAGGTTATCTTTCTTTTCTTTCAGCAAATTGGCAATTTCATCAGTGCTGTTAACGGCTTTATCATCCACCTGGGTGATAATATCATCTTCTTTAATACCTGCTTTTTCGGCATTACTTTCATCCATCACATTCACTACTTTAACTCCTTTTCCATCATCTGTATCCTGTACTGAAATACCCAGTTTTGGGGCGCCTCCGCTGAATGTATAAGCCCTGTATCTTTCCGAAGGAACCGTACTGAAAGGCTGCATTTTAGGAGCAATTTTATCAAAATTGAACTGATCCATATTCAGTTTGAAATTCTTTCCCATATCATCAAATCCAAATAAGTTTGACCCCTTCCATTTGGTCAGTTCTGCGGTTGTCTTTTGTTCTTTTTTATTACGGAGATAGGTAATGGACACTTTATCGCCCGGTTTATGATTTTTAACCGCAGCTGACAAATCATCGGGGCTACTGATTTTAGTATCATCCAGTTTAGTGATGATATCATTTTCTTTCAATCCTGCTTTATCTGCAGCACTTTCTTTATTTACACTCTGGATTTCTGCACCCTCCTCCACTTTTTCTGTGGTTACACCCAGCATGGCCCTGTTTTCATTCGCCCCAAAAACAGCTACTCCATCATCACCATTAAAACTCCAGGCACCGCTCTTCGGGGTACGGAAATAACTCAGTGATTCGAGTCCCCTGAGCTTATTGACATTGACGGTGATATCCCCGTCCTTGTCTTTATATTCCTCAAGGGGTTTACCATTGACTGTAACTTTTTCGCCATTAATCTCTACGGTGATTTTTTCGTTTTGATCACCTTTAGTAGTAATGGTAATATGTTTTCTTTCTGTTTTGTCCTTTCCGGCTTTATCGGTTTTATCTTTCTCGGTTTTACCATCTTCCTGTGCCAGCAGGGTTACAGGTATAGCCAATGCAAAAGCGGCTAATACAAAAATGTTTTTGATCCGGTACTGCTTCATGACTTTCACTTTTTGGTTTGAACTACGTTAAGTTTCGTAGTCAAATATAAAGACATTTTCTGAAATACGAAATGTTTCGGAAATGTTAAAAGACGTTCTTCATTTCAGCGGGCTTATGACCGGATAAACGGGTTGAGGGACTCATAAGTACGGTGCAAATGCCCCTCCACGACCTGTTCCCCGATAAATTTCATCCCGCATTTTTCCAATACCCGGATGGATGCCGCGTTTCCGGTCAGTGCCCTGCCAACGATCCGGTCGAGTCCCAGATTGTTGAATCCATGGTCCAGGCTTGCTTTTGCCGCCTCGGTAGCATACCCATTTCCCCAGGCTGGTTTCATGAACCGATAGCCCAGGTCCACTTCTGATAATTCAGGCCTGGTTTTTAATCCGCACCAGCCGATAAAAGATAGGGCAGGCTTCACTAATACTGCCCATCTTCCATGGTTATATAATTTATACTGTGGGAGGATTGTGTGAAGTAAAATCTCTTCAGCATGTTCAATATCCCTGACCGGATCCAGGGTATAACGGGTGATCTCGGGATCCAGATTCAATTCATAAATCAATGGGGCATCTTCCGTTGTAAACTCCCGGAAAACCAGCCTCTCCGTTTCCAGTATAACGTGTATGCTCATACGAGATCGAGTAGTTTTACTTACCACAAAGTGGTATTGGCCAGGAATATTAAAACCAGACTTTTGAGGTTCTGATTAAATTTTAGATCACTGTGTTATGGCTTATATAGTATTCGGTGCCTGTGCTGCTCTTTTTATCGGGGTGGTGATTCTGGCAGTAAAAGTGTACAGGGAAAACAGGAAAATGGCTCCCCGTTTAAAAGACGAGGATGAAGAAGATATCTGGTCCTGATCCCTATCCCAATAACTGTCTTACCGCACTGATTACTTCCTGCAGTTTTCCGGGTTCCTGTCCACCAGCCGTTGCCAGTGTTTTTTGTCCGCCTCCACCCCCTTTTATCAGCGGTGCAACCTGTTCCTTGATAATTTTACCGGCATCCAATCCTCTGGCAGCTACCACGGTTTCAGAAATACCAATCGCCACATAGGGTTTACCACCCAGGTTTACTGCCAGCACAGCAACATGATCACGCAGGTGATTCTTCAGATCAAAACAGAGTTTTTTGAGGGCATCCGCACTACTCACTTCAACAATATCTCCGATAAAATTGATACCGTTAATGATTTCATCTTTCCCCAGTAGTTCATTCCTGATACCCACAAGCTGACGGGCTTCCATGGCTTCCAGGTGTTTTTTCAGACTGGCATTTTCTTCCTGCAGATTCTCCACTGCTTTCTGCAGGTCTTTTGGATTCTTCAAGGTTTCTTTCAACAAACTGATCTGACCCAGTTGCTGATTGATATAGGCTTCAGCCTGACTGCCACAAACCGCTTCCACCCGGCGAACACCTGCGGCTACTGCCGATTCACTGATCAATTTGAATAAGCCCAGCTCCCCCGTCGCACCCACATGGGTTCCGCCACATAATTCAACCGAATATGCAGGATCCATGATCACTACTCTTACCACATCCCCGTATTTTTCACCAAACAGGGCCATCGCTCCGAGTTTCATCGCCTCATCTTTGGACATTGATTTAATCACCACCGGAATATTCTCCCTGATTTTTTCATTAACCAGGGTTTCAATTTGCGCAATTTCCTCATCTGTCACCTTTGCAAAATGTGAAAAGTCAAACCGCAGATGCGCTTCATTCACCAGCGATCCCTTTTGCGCCACATGATTACCCAGCACTTTCCGCAGGGCCGCATGGAGTAAATGGGTAGCAGAATGATGCAGTTCTGTTTTTTTCCGGGTACCGGCATCTACCCTGGCCAACACTTCACCACTCAGGTCATCCGGGATTGTTTCGGTAAAATGAATGATCAGGTCATTGTCTTTTTTGGTATCAACAACAGCAATCGCTTTTTGAGTAAAGTTCAACACACCTCTGTCCCCTACCTGTCCGCCACTTTCTGCATAAAACGGAGTTTGATCCAGCACCAGCTGATAGAGTTCCTTTCCCTTTGCTTTTACTTTTCTGTATTTAACTATTGCCGCTTTTGCTTCCAGTGAATCATATCCCACAAACTGATTGGATCCTTCTTTCAGGATCACCCAGTCCTCTGCATCCACGGCTGTTGCTGCCCGGCTGCGGTCTTTCTGTTTTTTCATTTCCTCATGAAACCCGGCCTCATCCACTTTCAGTTTGTTTTCAGCTGCGATAAGTTGAGTCAGGTCAAAAGGAAAACCATAAGTATCATATAATTCAAAAGAATCTTTTCCGGAAATCTCCCCTTTCACAATCAGGTCATCTACTCTTTTAAGCCCTTTATCAAGGGTACGTAAAAAAGCTTCTTCTTCTTCTTTCACTACTTTGGCAACAAAGTCTGACTGATGCAGTAATTCCGGAAAAACTCCTTCAAATTGTTTGGCCAAAACCGGAACCAATTGAGTAAGCAGGGGTTGTTTATAATCCAGATAAGAAAAATAATACCGCACGGCCCTTCTCAGGATTCTCCTGATCACATATCCGGCTCCGGTATTGGAAGGAAGTTGCCCGTCTGCAATCGTAAATGCGATGGCCCGGATATGATCGGCAATCACTCGAAATGCGATGGCTTCCTTTGTATCAGACCCATCATATTTTTTACCACTGATCTTTTCAGTAACGGCAATAGTACCGGTGAAAATATCAGTATCGTAATTGGAAGTTTTCCCTTGTAATACCCTCACCAGTCTTTCCAGTCCCATACCCGTATCCACATGAGTCGCGGGAAGCGGCTCCAGTGATCCATCTTTTTTCCGGTTGAACTGGATGAATACATTATTCCAGATTTCAATTACCTGCGGATGATCCTTATTCACCAACAGGTGGCCGGGTGTTTTTTTCCTTTCTTCATCCGGCCGGCAGTCAACATGAATTTCGCTGCAGGGGCCACAGGGCCCTGTATCACCCATTTCCCAGAAATTATCCTTCTTATTGCCATACACAATATGTTCGGCCGGCAATAATTCCTGCCACTTGGCCAATGCAATGGCAGATGCCGGTAAACCCTCTTTGCTGTCGCCTTCAAAAACGGTAGCATACAAGCGGTCCTTGGGAATTTTATAAACCTCTGTCAGCAGTTCCCAGCTCCAGGAGATTGCTTCCCTTTTAAAATAATCCCCGAAACTCCAGTTACCCAGCATTTCGAACATGGTATGATGATAGGTATCCACGCCCACCTCTTCCAGATCGTTATGTTTCCCGCTTACCCGCAAACATTTCTGGGTATCCACTACCCGTCCGTATGGGGGAAATTTATTACCCAGGAAATAATCCTTAAACTGGTTCATCCCGGCATTGGTAAACATCAGGGTGGGATCATCTTTCACCACAATGGGGGCCGAGGGCACGATCGTATGACCTTTTTCTTTAAAAAAGTCCAGAAAAGCCTGTCTTATTTCGTTCGCTGTCATCGTTTTCGGTTTTATTCCTGAGAAAGGCAAGCAAAGGAGGTATCGTGGATATTTACCGCATTTTTACGTAAGCCTCCAACAGAAACCGGGTTGATTTTTGCTATTTATGAGTCTATATTTGCCTGCCTGCCCCAGGGCAGTCCAGACCCGGTTCAAAAAACAGCCCTTACAGGGTCTTTGGCCGGGGACGCAAAGGTAAATTATTCAGGCCGCATTTAAGAAGCCTGCAACCGGTTAAGGCATCCATGAAGAAGATCAAGTATTACTATAATACCAATACGCTCCGGTATGAGAAGCTGGAAACACCATTGCGGGTAAAGCTGCTGCGTGTTTTTGGTTTTGTGGCGGCAGCCCTGGTCACCGCTGCCCTGATCTCCTACCTGGCATTTCGTTTTGTAGGTTCTCCACAGGAAAGAATTTTACAGCAACAAAACCGGGCTTTACGTGATAATTACAAGGAACTGGAAGATACTCTCGAATCCATTCAGCGACAAATGCGGGAACTGGAAAAGCGGGACAATGATGTGTACCGTGCCATTTTTGAAGCCAATCCCATACCCGACAGTGCCCGGGCCAAGGAACTGGAAGTGAAACAGGAGATAGCCAAGGTGGAAAAAATCAAGGATTACCAACTGGTCGGGTCCATTACAGCTACCATCTCCAATCTCAATAGCCGGATTGCTGCCCAACGCAAATCCTATGACGAAGTGGACAAACTTGTAAAAAATAAAGAAGAGCTGTTGGCCAGAACCCCGGCCATACAACCGGTGAGTAATAAAGACCTGAACCGGATCGCTTCCGGATTTGGATACCGGATCGACCCGGTTTATAAAACAACAAAATTCCATGCAGGGCTGGATTTCTCCGCTCCCCAGGGCACCCCGATCTATGCCACAGCAGATGGCACCGTTTCAACATCGGGCAATACGGGAAATGGATATGGTAACCACGTCATCATCAACCATGGTTATGGGTACGAAACCTTGTATGGCCATATGGTGCGGGTGAAATCAAGGGTTGGTCAGGCAGTAAAAAGAGGGGAAGTGATCGGATGGGTAGGAAGTACCGGTAAGTCAACCGGACCACATTGCCATTATGAGGTACATAAAAACGGAGAGAAGATTGATCCGATCTATTATTTCTATAACGACCTCTCTCCTGAGCAATTTGACCAGATTCTTAAAAAAGCCGCCGCCAGCAATCAAAGCCTGGATTAAAGAATTCATCACGGCTCAATGCCATTCATTTTTCCACAGCAGCCCTGAAAATGGCTTATTTGCCGGTAGTCGTGTTACCTTTACTCACTATGGCCAAGTCGCTTACACAAATCACTTTTGATTTTTCTGCAGCAGAACCAGCTGCCGAAACGGCCATTCCTGTTGCGGAGCCTGTTGAAACTAAAGCACAAGTGGTCAATGAACCCGTTGCCGTATTCAGGGTGAAGAAAAAAGAAAACCCGGTCCAAAAAAACAGTACCGGAAAAAGAGGCCGCAAATCCCTGAAAGAAATCGCCCTGAGTGCCGATCTTATTCAGGTTCCGGAAGATGATATCCTGTTTAAAAAACAATATTATGCCATCGGGGAAGTAGCAGGTATGTTTAAGGAAAACCAGTCCCTGATCCGCTATTGGGAATCAGAATTTGATATCCTGGAACCCAGGAAAAACAGGAAGGGAGATCGTTTTTTCCGGCCGGTGGATATTAAAAACCTGGTATTGATTTATGACCTGCTTCGCAGAAGAAAATTCACCATTGAAGGTGCCAAGGATTACCTGAAGAAAAATAAAAGAGCCGAAGAAAAATTTGCAGCCATACAATCCTTACAGAAAATAAGAGGCTTCCTGCTGGAATTAAAGGCAAATCTCTGACCGCATTTGCAACTTTAACTTTCTCTGCCTCATCTTTTGCCTGCCTGCTTTTACATTTGTTATACCAAGTGAATGTTCAACCATGAGAAAAATTGTACAAAAAATTGCGCCCGTTTTTATCCTTACCCTTTTTGGCTGTCAGTATCTGAATGCCCAATCCCCATCTGAAGTGCAGTACAGCACCCTGATCGAAAGACCCAATGAAAAAACACTCAAGGGCATTCTTTCCAGGCAATTACTGACCAGTGACACTTTGTTCAGGTGGTATGCAGAGGCACAAAAGATTTACACGCCTCCTCAAGTGGCGGTGGAAGCCTTTCAGTTGAAAAAAGATTCAGTGCAGCTCTTGGTATTCATGGGTACCTGGTGTGAAGATTCTCATTTTATCATTCCCCGTCTTTTTAAACTTACGGATGCAGCCGGTTTTTCCGATGAGCGGATCACGTTGATTGGGGTGGACCGGAATAAAAAAACGATCAGTCATCTCTGTGATGCACTTGGAGTCACTAATGTGCCCACCATCATTGTAATGAAAAAAGGAAAAGAGACCGGCAGAGTAGTGGAATATGGCAGTACCGGATCTTTTGACAAGGAACTCGGCGAACTACTGCTGAAATAAAATTTTTATTCTCCTTTCACCAAACGGATATCGGTACTGGCACCAGCCAGTTCTATATTTAAATTCTCCAGCAGGCGCAGGCTTTGCAGATTAACTTCCTGTTTTATCGAATTAAATTCCAGAATCGTGAGGGGGGCTGTGTAATAATCAGAAAGAATAATAATGGCATGACCGGTAATCTCCGCCACATGCACATGAAATGATTCAATTTCTTTCCGGCCCAGGATACCCTGAATACCCGATACCAGCTCTTCCAGGCGGGCAGCCGGAGTCTGTAACCCTAATTCCAGTTTAAGATCAGCCCGGCGCTGATTGCGCAATGAAAGATTATCCAGCACACTGTCCACCATTTGCTTGTTAGGCACCGTCACCAGGGTTTTCTGATCAGTCCGGATCCTTGTACTTCTCAACCCGATCTTTTCGACGGTACCCGTAATACTCAGCACTTTCACCAGATCACCGGTGATGAAAGGTTTGTCGAAAAAGATAATGAATGAAGCGATCAGGTTTTCCAGACTTTCCCTCAGGGCCAGGGCGATAGCAGCACCCACGATACTCAGTCCGGTTAATAATCCACCCACATTCAGTCCAAATGCATAACGTAGTACCATCATGATCCCGATGATCACCAGGATCACTTTAAAAAAATCGCGAAAAAAAACAATCAGCTGGTTATCACTCTGGTCAGGGGTCAGGTTGGCCCTTTTTTCGAGTATGAGTGCGATGAAATCAATAATGCGGATCAGTAAACTGGTAAAAGTGACGATCAGTATGATATTGCCGGCACAATGAATAATTTCCTTGACCGTGTATTTGTAAATATCCACATTGAACTCCTGCGGAAATTTCAGCTTAAAAAGGGCGACGATCGTTACCAGAATGGCCAGAAATCTGCCCAGTGGTTTCACTACCAGCTGTATAAAAGACTGTTTGTCGACATCCTTCCAGACCTGGTGCACAAGGCGATACAGCAATCCGGCAATATAACGGGAGATAAATTTTTTCAGGAACCAAACAAAGAGAATCACCCCACCGATGATCAGGTAATCCCTCACCATATTTTCATACCATATCCTGTTCATGAATTCATTCATGCGGCTGCATTTGAAAGGTAAAATTATCGAATCTGAAGGAGCTGTCCTCAGCGGATGGAATAAATGTAGAGACAACTGTTCTGTCCTTCACAGTTCTTTTTCAGCGCATAAACCCTGGTGGAGCTGAAATTGAAAGAATGACTTTCTTTCACGGCCTCAGGGAGCGGCCATTCATCATATAAGGCTGATTTGATCTCATAGCGGTAAAGTTTGCCGGCCATGGTACCATAAATATATTTTCCGCTGACTTTAAAATTCTGCCATTGCTGGATCAGGATGGCATTTTTAAGGGCTCCAAAATAATCAAACACATAAACCCCCCTGGCAGGATCATAGAGATACACATACTTATTTTCATCAGCAATCTTTACCGGACTTACTGATTCTGTGAGCAGTAGCCTGAAATCAGGTGTTTCCAGCAGCAGTTTTCCGTCTTCATCCACTTTTTTCAGTTTGGCCTCCAGTTCATCATAGACCCAGATCTTATTATCATAAGATTGTCCGATCGCCCTGGCCTGTAATATGCCTTGTTTACGCAGATCTGTTGTATTCACCACATTGAGAAAGCGATCCAGCATTACTACCGTTGCGAAATCACGGTAATACAATAGTACTTTCAACGGATTGGATACATCAATCAGGGTTGCTTGTCCGAATTTGCGTACATCATTGTACAGCCCAACCGAATCTCCGTTACTGTTATATTTTTTTACCTGGTTTCTGCTGGTCAGTATATACATATTATCCAGGTTGTCTACTGCAAAATCCACAAAATCACCTTGCATGATTTTCAGGAGCCGGAAACTGGTATCGGTTTGCGCAGACAACAACAGGGGCCCAAATAAAATAATAAGTATGGAAAAATTTTTCCTCATATCAACTACGAATGATCTTTTGTTCCTGACCGGTATAGGAACGCAAGGTGATCTGATCTCCTTCCATTACCGCATAGGTAAAATACCGGATCCAGTCGCCCAGGTTGATATACCTGGAGCCGGTCTTCTCATCAGCGGTTGTATTGGAAAGACGATAATCTATCGCCAGGTGTCTATGCCCGAAGATGAAAAAATCAATATTTTTTTCTTTGAGCTTTTCCCGGCAATAAATAATCAGCCATTCTTTGTCTTCCCCAAGGAAAATCTCTTCCTTACCTCCTGTCTGCGCCCGGCTTCGCCGGCTCATATAATGCGCAATGCCCATGCCAACAACGGGCGGCAGGATCCCAAACAACCACTTACTCACCGGATTGCGGAATACTTTTTTCAGTCTTTTATACCCGTGATCTCCGGGGCCCAGCCCATCGCCATGCCCTACCAATAGTACTTTACCATTTCTTTCGAATTCTTTGGGCTCAAAATATACCGGGATATTCAGTTCCTTTTGAAAATAATCCCGCATCCACATATCATGATTACCTACAAAAAAATGAATCGGGATACCGGCATCTGACAATTCTGCCAGCTTGCCCAATAATCTTACGGATCCTTTGGGCACTACTTTTTTATACTCATACCAGAAATCAAACATATCACCCACCAGGAATAGTTCGGCGGCGTCATTTTTGACTTCATCCAGAAATTGCACAATGATTTTTTCCCTTTCGAGACTGGCGGCATGGTCCGGAGCTCCCAGGTGAAAATCAGAAAGGAAGTAAATTTTTTTTGACACAGTTAGCGGGTATATATCTTATAAGAGCCTTCGAGAGATGCATCTCCCTTCTGGTCATTCACTTTGAATTTTACTTTGTAGGTATCCGGTTTTGTCACATCTTCTCCTTTAAAATAAACGGATAGACCAATTGTTTTTGCATCTGCTGCAGAAAGTCCTTCGGCTCCGTATTTGGCGAACATGTTCTCTTTTTCCAGGACTGTTTCCCCGTTACTGTTTGTAACCAGCAGACTGGCATCCAGCCAAACCTTATCATCAATTTCTTTCCATCCGTCTTTGATCAGCAGAATCAGCTTTACCCCTCTTTCCAGATCTACTACATTATCATCGTCAATGCGTTCTGCCCGCTCATCATTTGTAACGAGATAGGCTTTATCCAACTGCATATTCCGTGCATCCACTTCAATTCCATTATACAACATCATATCCCCTTTTACCCTGGGGGTCGATTTCTCCTCTGCAGTCGTATCATTGCCAATCTGACAATGAAATGAACAGGAAGACAACAGCAGGGTAAGAAACAGGAATACCACAGAGGAAGAAACAGGTTTCATCATACTGAGTACAATTTTATTTATGTTGTTTCAGATATTCCAGCATATCGCCGGATTCGATCACAGGCCTTCCGCTGACATCAGCATTGTACCAGTAAATCCAGGCCGGAGTGGTTTCCCCGTTGATCAGCACATCGGTAACTTCACGGCGATACAATGGAACTTCACCAGTCTCAACAATTACCCCTTCGTAATCATCCAGCTGCGCCATGGCCCAGGAGAATTCACTTTCATTGGTAACCCGGTATAACTCACCAATGATAAATACATCTGCTGTATCCGGGATGCCGGCAGGATAGGCACCCATATCATAGAGTCTTCCTCTCACACGGGCATCTCCTTCATAGGTAAAAAAACGGCTGATATATTCATATACCGGACTGTGAAATCCTTTCCGTAATGAGCCGTACACAAAAATCTTTTTGACAGGATGGTTATTCATACCCGTAAAGATACAGGTTGCCCTGAAATGAAGAGATGACAGAGATTATGCTTCTACCAGAAAGAGATACACCTCTTTGGGACCATGTACACCCACAACCAGTGTTTTTTCAATATCGGCTGTGCGGCTGGGTCCTGTAGCCAAGGTGATGAGGGAGGGTAGTTGTTGTCCGTATTTTTCCTTCGCAGCCTGCAAAGCATCCCGGATATCGTAAACCAGCTGATTGGTATAGGCAATACAAATATGAATGGGTGCATATACACTTGCAGCACGACCTCCCGGGTCGGCCGCACTCATTACAATACTTCCGGTGCGGGCCACGAGGTATTCGCAACCGGTGATGGATACATCACAATGGGCCAGATCGGTTTTGACCAGCCGGTCAGCCAGCTGCCCGGCCACCCTGGCCACCAGTTTATCATCCTGGCAATACACTTTATGCCAGTCCTGTTTTTTAATCAGGCTGGTTAATTGAAAAGCCAGTTCCTGCTGGTTGATACAATAAATGAATTTTCCCTGAAGCTTTGTAAACTGTTCTGCAAATTCCACTTCCGGCTCTTGTTCCAGAGGGTGAAACACAGGCTGGTTCCCTTCACTTTGAGGAAAAGGCAAAGGCGTTGATTGACTCAACGCCTTGCGAATCCTTTTCAATATATTTTCCTTGGAAGGAGATACGTTCATGCCGCTTGATTAACTTACACAGAGGGCGAAAAATCCAGTCCGCCCATTGTTCCATCATTTTTAGCTTCATTTTCTTTGCCGGCAACAGGAATCGTTTCATCTTTCGTATACGATGCTGTTTCTTCCACACTCAGGCTTTTCTTTTCTTCAAATGGCCTTTTTCCGATCAGGGCTTCCACATCACTCTGGAACAGCACTTCTTTTTCCAGCAGGGCATGGGCCAGTTTCACCACATCTTCCCTTTTTTCCGTCAGCAGCTGTTTTGTTTTTTCGTAAGCCTCATCAATCAGTTTTCTCACTTCCTCATCAATCAGCTTGGCTGTTTCGTCAGAATAAGGTTTGGTGAATGTATTTTCCTGTTGAGGATCATAGTAACTGATATTACCAATCTTATCATTCATCCCGTACACGGTCACCATTGAATAAGCGATCCGGGTGATCTGCTGCAGGTCATTCTGGGCTCCTGTAGAGATTTTTTTGAAGAAGATCTCCTCACTCGCCCTGCCCCCGAGGGTCATACAGATCTGATCATTTAACTGATCCGTATTGTAGAGATATTGTTCTTTGGGAGTGTATTGCGCATAACCCAGTGCAGCTGTACCTCTTGGTACAATGGTCACTTTCAGCAAGGGATAAGCATGTTCCAGGTACCAGCCGCAGATGGCATGTCCGGCTTCATGGTAAGCAATGATTTTTTTCTCTTCGGGAGAAATGATCTTGTTCTTCTTTTCCAATCCGCCGATAACCCTGTCCACTGCATCCTGAAAATCCTGCATATCCACGGCTTCTTTATTCTTACGGGCAGCGATCAATGCGGCTTCATTACATACATTGGCAATATCAGCACCGGCAAATCCCGGTGTTTGTTCTGCCAGTTTATGAATATCCAGGGTTTTGGAAATTTTAATCGGCTTCAGGTGTACTTTAAAAATTGCTTCCCTTCCCACCAGATCGGGTTTATCAATCGTGATCTGCCGGTCAAAACGACCCGGACGCAATAAAGCGGTATCCAGTACATCCGGACGGTTGGTAGCGGCCAGGACGATGATACCTGAATCGGTACCGAATCCATCCATTTCCACCAGTAATTGGTTCAGGGTGCTTTCTCTTTCATCATTGCTCATCATCACATTCTTACCCCTGGCACGGCCAATGGCATCAATTTCATCAATGAAGATGATACAAGGCGCTTTTTCCCTGGCTTGTTTGAATAAATCACGAACACGGCTGGCTCCCACCCCTACAAACATTTCAACAAAATCAGAACCACTCAGACTAAAGAAAGGCACTTGTGCTTCTCCTGCCACGGCTTTTGCCAGCAGGGTTTTACCGGTACCCGGAGGACCAATCAGCAGGGCACCTTTGGGAATCTTACCACCGAGGTTGGTATATTTTTTAGGACTTTTTAAAAAGTCAAC
>DAORJS010000010.1:0-22045 GCA_035439185.1 Chitinophagaceae bacterium | reverse complement strand
ACAAAATGCAAAGGGTTTATCGGATGCAAAAAGAGCTCTGATCAAGGCTCAGAGACTACCTGTCAATCCCAAATCTGACAATGATGCCGGGGTTCCCAACAGGAAGTCAACCGGAACAGTAAGAAATGGTGTTAGTGCTGTTTGTGCAACCTTCACAGGTTCGCTCGGAGCACCTGATCCTACCATGTCAGGAAGGCTCAACAGAAATGGAATACAAGGTGTTTGCCCAGGCCCCAAACCATTTGCCGGAACATTAGCAGCCAATACTTTTTTTGATACTCATACCTGGACCAATACTTCAGGTCTGGCTCAGTGTGCAACTTTCTCTCTCAGCACAACAGATGCCACCACGAATATTGAGTTTGGAGTTTATGTGAACAGCTTTGACCCCAACAATCTGGCAACAAACTTTTTAACAGACCCGGGATTGAGCAGTGGCACACCTCCTACGGTTACTACTTGTAGTGCCAACGTAGCTGCCGGTCAGACCCTGGTTTTTGTAGTGTTCTCTCCCAACGCACTGCAAACAGCGGCTAACTATACCCTGACTGTGGATTTACCAATTTGTTCTTCTGTTCCCTGCTCTGGTACACCTTCTCCGGGTAATACGCTTGCGTCTTCTACCCTCGTATGTCCAAGTGCAAACTTCACACTTAGTCTGCAGAATTCAACTCCTGGTAGTGGCGTAACCTATCAGTGGCAAAGATCAGCTACTTTGACAGGTACTTATACAAGTATTCCCGGTGCAACCAATCCTACTTATACCGGTACGCAGTCTGCTGCTACTTATTATCGTTGTCAGGTAACCTGTTCCGGTAATACAGGAACTTCCAATCCGATTCAGGTAACCATGGATAATATTGATAACTGCTATTGTGTACCAGTCTATACCAATGGTTGTTCTTTTGGTGATTATATCGCTAGGGTGCAGTTTGGTACGCTGAACAATGTAACAACCTGTTCTGCTCCGCCATACACATTCTATAATGCAGTACCTGCCCCGGTATTGATTCAGGGTGCTACTTACCCGCTTTCTATCACAGTAGGTCCTGATACATTCGGTCAGCGTTGTGCTGCCTGGATTGACTATAACAGAGATGGTGATTTTGATGATGCCGGTGAATTCCTCGGTAATACAGGTGATGCTGGTCCTGGCGGTACTGTTACTATTAATGTAACGATTCCTGCCGGTACAAATATCGGTACAACCCGTCTCCGCGTAAGAGGTGGTGATGATAACCCAACTTCTCCTGGTTCCACTCAGGCTTGCGGTGCAACTGCCGGTACATTCGGCGAAGCAGAAGATTATAATGTAAATATCCAGCCTTGTGTGGCCTTTACTAACGTAACCGGTCCTAACAGCGCAACAGTTCAGTGTTCCGCTAACGCTTCATTCTCTATCAATATCGGATCTGCTTCACTGCCTGTAATTGGCTGGGAGTACAGAACTTCAGCTGCTGGTATCTGGCAGAATGTAATCAATGGTGTTGGACCTGCCGGTGTGGTATTCTCCGGAGCTACTACCAATGCCATTACATTGACTGGTGTGCCTTCCACATTATCTGGCTATCAGTTCAGGGCTTATTATTCTAATCCTTGTACTGCGATTGATTTCACGGCGCCTGCTACTTTAACCGTAGTACCGCTGGTAGCAACTGTTAACCCAACAAGTGCAACGATCTGCCGTGGTACAATCCTTCCGCTGACACTGACCAATGCCACTTCACCAACTACAGCTGTATTCAATGCTTCAGCCGGTTTGCCTGCTGCGGTTCCTGATAATACACCAAATGGTATCAACCGTACAGTTACTGTAAGTGGTATTCCTTCAAATGCCGTGATCACTGAAGTAAGACTGACCTTTACAATGACACACACATATTCTGGTGACCTTGTAATGAACCTGGGTAACCCAACCGGTGATGTAATCAATCTGGTTGGTCTGATCGATGGTGGTACCGGTAGTAACAGTACTCCAAACTTTACAAATACCGTATTCAGCTCCGATAATTCACGTCCTGCGATCAGTGGTGCTCCGGCTCCAAGAACAGGAATCTTCAGAGCGGACAGATACAATACTGTGGGTGTTGGTCCTAATAACCTGCCTACAAACACAGGTTCATGGGCTGGTTTCCAGAATCCTGCAAACGTAAACGGTACCTGGACACTCGGTATGTGTGATCTCGGACCTGGCGACTTAGGTAACCTGATCAGCTGGAGCGTAACCATTATCTATGGTGCCCCTGCTGCCGGTGTTTGGTCTTCTAACCCTGCTACTCCAAACACGATGTGGCTGGATGCAGGTGCAACAACGCCTTATGCTGGTGATGCCAGAACTACCATTTATGTGAACCCCACTGCAAATACTAACTATTCTGTTGTGTACACTACTGCAGCTCCTTCCTGCGTATCTCCTGCTACTGTTATTCCAGTAACAGTGCTGCAACCGCTTGGAACTGTTGTACAACCTACTGATAAATCAGTTTGCGTAGGTGGAACTACTTCATTTACTGTAACCGCTCCTGGTGGTCCATGGACATATCAGTGGCAGGAATCCAGAAATAATGGTCTTACCTGGGCTAACGTAGGCAACGGTGGTGTTTACAGTGGTGCTACAACAAATACCCTTACCCTCACAGGTGTTACCAGATCAGCTCCGGTTGATATGAATAACTTCCTGTATCGCGTGGGTGTAACCACAAGTCCTTGCTCTGGTAGCTTTACCAGCTCTGTGGTGAAACTGACTGTGAATGCACTTCCAACTGTGACCATTGCTGCGACTGATCTGGCTCTGTTGCCAAACCAGACTTCAACTATCACAGCCAGCAGTTCTCCTGCTCCGAATGCTACACCAAACTGGGCATGGACAAGAGATGGCAGCCCGATCGTAGGTTCTACCAACAGCGTGGTTGCTGATATCGACAGACTGGGTGTTTATCAGGCTACTGTAACCGATGTTAACGGTTGCCGTAACTCTTCTAACCAACTGCTGATCGAGGCTGAAGCCGGTGAAAAACTCTGGCTGTATCCGAACCCGACCAGCGGTCAGTTCCAGATCAGACTGTACTATCCTGGCGTAACCTCTGAGAAGAGAAGAATTCAGATCTTCAACTCTGCAGGTAGCGAAGTGATGAGCCGTGATATCATGCTCTCTAATGTTACATCTCCTCACTATCAGCGCTTCGATATCGACCTGAGCTTCCAGCCAGCCGGTATCTACCTGGTGAAAGTGATCGATATGTACACGAAGAAAGCTGTATCAGGATTTGTGATCAAGCAAGCCAAGTAAACAGAAACTAATAAATAGCAAAGCCCCCTGCTCGCAGGGGGCTTTTTTTATGCAAGACGTTAATATCCGAACATAAAAAAACCAGCAGAAGCTGGTATAAATAATGCTTTGGGTATTTATGTTTTTACAATGACATCAGCGGAGCCGGATTGGGAATCACTCCAGTGATTGATTTCCCTGGCCATCCCAGAATTACAGCAGACAATCGCTTGCTTAATCCGGGATTGGGAATCCGGGATAAGTCTGTTGTCGGAACAATGACGGGCATCCTGTATACAGATTGGCTGTAAATGCCATCTCCATTTGGTGTGCGGAATTTCATCATTAACCGGTTAGGGTCTTCAGTATTTGAAAGCCATTGAAAGCTATTTTTATTCGGAATGCTGTACTGTTTGTTCCCCTTTAAATGAAGATTGATATCAAAAAGGTCCTTTTGTTGAGCAGAAGCCCAAAAAGACAAACTGCTAAGGCCTCCAACCAGAAGAAGATGTTTCATAAAACTGAATTTATTGAATTTACATCATTTTCTCATTTCCTTCCAGGCATTGATCAGTCCATTGGTGGAAGCATCATGCGAGTTTACTTTTTCCTCACCGGCCAGTTCAGGTAAAATTTTATTGGCCAGCTGTTTGCCGAGTTCAACCCCCCACTGATCAAAACTGAAAATATTCCAGATGATACCCTGGACGAATATTTTATGCTCGTATAATGCAATCAGTTCCCCAAGCGTAAAAGGAGTGATTTTTTTAATCAGAATCGAGTTCGTTGGTTTATTCCCGCTAAAGATTTTATAAGGCAATAATTTGGCCATTGCTTCCGGGGATAATCCCTGCTTTTCCAGTTCAGCTTCGGCTTCCTGTTCGGTTTTTCCGTTCATCAGGGCTTCTGTCTGTGCAAAAAAATTACTCAACAGCTTGATATGATGATCACCTGTAGGATTCTGACTTTGAGCAGGTGCAATGAAATCACAGGGAATCAAAACCGTACCCTGATGAATCAGCTGGTAAAAAGCATGCTGGCCGTTGGTACCGGGTTCGCCCCAGATCACAGGACCAGTGGCATATTCCACCGCTTCTCCATTCCGGTCGGTGTTCTTTCCATTGCTTTCCATATTTCCCTGTTGAAAATAGGCGGCAAAGCGATGCAGGTACTGATCATAGGGAAGGATGGCCTCCGATTGTGCGCCCCAGAAATTCGTGTACCAGATACCCAGCAGGGCCATTAACACCGGTATATTTTTATCGAAGGGGGTCGTGGAGAAATGTTCATCAGCATGATAAGCGCCCTCCAGTAATTTCTCGAAATTTTTATAACCTATTGTCAGTGCAATGGAGAGGCCAATGGCACTCCAGAGTGAATAACGGCCACCTACCCAATCCCAGAAAGCAAACATATTTTCCCGGTCAATTCCGAAACGGGTCACTTCTTTTTCGTTGGTGCTGAGTGCCACAAAATGGCTGGCAATATGTTTTTCCTTTTTGGCAGCTGACAGGAACCATTCTCTGGCCGTATGGGCATTGGTCATGGTTTCCTGCGTAGTAAATGTCTTTGATGCAATCAGGAAAAGCGTTCTTTCCGGATCCACTTTCTTCAAGGTCTCTGTAATATGTGTGCCATCCACATTGGAAACAAAGAAGGTTTGTATTCCTTTCTTCCAATAAGGTTTTAAAGCTTCAGTCACCATATAAGGGCCGAGGTCACTGCCCCCAATACCAATATTGACAATATATTTTATTTTTTTCCCGGTATAGCCCCTGAATTTGCCGGAATGTACGGCACCGCAGAATTTTTTCATTTGCTGCAGTACTTCCCGCACCTGTGGCATTACATCATGACCACCTGTATAAACCGGCCGGTCAGAAAAATTACGAAGGGCTGTATGCAAGACCGCCCTGTTTTCGGTTTCATTGATCGGATCACCATTGAACATGGCCCTGATCCCATCTTTTACCCTGCATTCTTCAGCCAGTTGGATTAACAATTTCAGGCTATAATCATTGATGATATTCTTGGAATAATCAAATACAATATCTGATACACATGCGGCATACTTCCGGAACCGGTCAGGATCCTGCCGGAATAATTCCCGCATATGAACGGGTTTCATTTCTGCTGCATGTGCTGTGAGTTGCTGCCAGGCTGCGGTACTCGTGGGGTTGATCTTGGGTAGCATCTATAACTTTTTGATGGTATCAATAGTTTGCTGAATCATGCCTGCTGAAATATCCAGGTGAACAACCAGTCTCACCCGGTTTGGCGCAATAGCGTATCCATAAATATTTGCATCTTTCAACCGGGCAACCAGTTCCGGGGCACTATATCCTTCCTTCAGTTCAAATATGATGATATTGGTTGCAGCGGGGAGAACTATTTTTACAAAAGCTTTTTCCTCGAGTGCAGCTGCCAGCAACTTTGCATGCTGATGATCCTCTGCGAGTCTGCTGATATTATTTTGTAAAGCATAGATACCGGCAGCTGCTAAAAAACCGGCCTGCCGCATACCCCCTCCAAATACCTTACGGATCCTTCTTGCTTTATGAATCAGGGTTTTTGTACCCAGTAATAAACTACCAACGGGGCAACCCAGGCTTTTGCTCAGGCAGACAGATATACTATCAAAAGCAGCCCCATATTGCGTTGCAGATTCATTACGGGCTACCATTGCGTTCCATAGCCGGGCTCCATCCAGATGAAATGCAAGCCCTTTTTCACGGCAAACTGCCTGTATTTTCCTGATCTCTTCTAATTCATAACAACTGCCGCCTCCGCGGTTGGAAGTATTTTCCAAAGAAACCAGACTGGTACGCGGCCGGTGTACATCATCCGGTTGAATGGCAGTGGCCACCTGTTCTGCCGTGATGCGTCCGAGGTTACCATGTATCAATTTTACCGATGCCCCGGAATTAAAAGCGATCCCTCCACCCTCGTATTGATATACATGTGAGGATTCATCACAGATCACTTCATCGCCTGGTTGTGTATGGCATTTGATGGCAATCTGATTGGTCATGGTACCGGATGGGCAAAAGAGGGCAGCTTCCATACCAAACATGGCGGCTGTCATTTGCTCCAGTTCATTGATGGAAGGATCTTCACCAAAAACGTCATCACCTACTTTAGCAGCCGCCATGGCCGCCATCATGCCGGGGCCGGGGCGGGTCACGGTATCGGATCTGTAATCAATAATCATCAGGGAAATTTACTGCAATATACTCCGTTCACTCCTCAAATTAAACAGTTGGCGAACAGGGGAGTACCCATATCGGCGGTTTTTTTAACTTGCCCGCATGAAACCACCCGGCTTGCTGGAATATAGCCTGTTGATATTGGTTTCCCTCATTTTTGCAGGGGTAGGTCTTTATTTCCTGGCTAATTTCAAACACTTATTTAAGTCCTCGGTCAGGAATGAACTTTTGAGAAAAAATATCGTGGCCTGGCTGGCCATTTTCTCTTTATCAGTAGCCATGCTTCCATTAAGCGGCGGCTTTTTTGTGATGCTGGAAAAGTTTGGTTGGGGATGGGCGATAGTGGGACAGATCATTTCAGCTACTGCCTGCACACTGTTTATTTACAATCTGGCCCGGCTGGTAGCTGAAAACAGTACCCTGAAAAAAAAATCCTTCTTAGTTCATAATCTTCTGATTCTTGCTACACTGGTTATTTCCACACTGGCGATCAATATACCGTTAAGTTACCTGATGTATGGCAAAAGTATTTCTCCGGTTATTCAGTACATAATCAGTAACAGTATTTACCTGGCTGTGACCGCCGGACTCATTTATATCGTGATCAGTTACCTGGGGATCGAGCGGCAAAGAAAATTTGATCTGAAAGAACTGGAACTGAGCCGGCTCAGGGAATTAAAGACCAAGGCGGAACTGGATGCATTGCATTCAAAAATCAACCCGCATTTTTTGTACAATGCACTTAACTCTATTGCGGACCTGGCGGTGACTGACGGGAAAAAAGGAAGAAAGATGACCATTGCCCTTGCTGATCTTTTCCGATACAGTATTAACTACAGTGATAATAATTATTCCACCGTCCGGGATGAAGTGGCCATGGCGGAAGTTTACCTGCAGATTGAGAAAATACGTTTTGAAGATCAATTGAATTATCAGATCAGTATAGCAGATGATTGTGCCTATAATCTGGTCCCCCGCTTCCTGCTGCAACCCATAGTTGAAAATGCAGTAAAGCATGGATTAAAAGCAACCGGAAAGATGACCGAAATTCTGGTTGAAGTATGTAAAGAAGGGGAGGGGTTACAATTGAATATCGCAGATAACGGCCCCTTTTTTCCGGAGTCTATCAGCCCAGGCTATGGCGTAAAAAGTGTTTTTGATAAACTGGACCTGCTATTTCCCGATTGCTATGCGGTACAGTTCAGTAATGAACCACGTAAACAGGTCACCATTCATATAAACAGGCTGATCAAATGAACAGGGTATTCAGAACAATCGTAATTGATGATGAACCGGCTGCCCGCCGGCTCATGAAAAACCTTTTACTGGATCATTCAGATCTGGTGGAAGTGATTGACGAAGCGGGAAATGGTGGCGATGCAATTGAAAAAATTGAGACCTTGCTGCCTGACCTGATCTTTCTGGATATACAGATGCCTGATATGACCGGATTTGAAGTCATCGAAAAATTGCAGCATAAACCCAATATCATTTTTACAACTGCGTACGAGCAGTATGCTATCAGGGCCTTTGATACCTTCTCCATAGACTATCTTCTTAAACCAATCCGGGAAGAAAGACTGCAACAAAGTATTCAGAAGCTCAGACAGTTTGGAAAACTCGGACAAGGAATAGACCTGACTGGTCTTCAGCAAATCATCAGAGAACTGAAAAGCCCGGCCCGCGCTACCGCTTTACCTGTAAAAACGGGAGACCGGATCAATCTCCTGAAATTTGAAAATATCAGTTATCTCGAAGCCCAGGACAAATATGTATATATCCATACTATTGATGGTCAAAAACACCTGACAGATCAGTCGCTGACCTTGCTGGAAGAGAAACTTCCCGAGCAGTTTTTCAGGGTTCAAAAATCATTTATCATCAATAAGGACCGGATCCGGGAAATGCATAAACATTTCAATGGTCGTTTCCTTTTCTCTATGGATGATAAACATAATACCCAAATCAGTTCTGGCAGAACTTACCAGGATCAGATAAAAGCTGATTTCGGCTTATAATGCCATTTTTCCGCTGGCCCCTTTCAGTTTCCGCTCATCTTTAATCAGCCTGTGGCTGTAACCCAAAAGAGATCCCTGCGTCCTATTTCCTGTAATCAGTACCGGCCATCCTTTTATATGGCCGTTCATTTTAAAACAATGATCTATGTAATGCAAAGTACTGAAGTTTGTACTGTAATTTATTTAAACTAGTACGTAAAGTATAGCCATGAAAAATAAAATAGCCATTTTCACTGCTTTTGTCGCTTTATTATCTATTGATAGTCAGGCACAAACAAAAAAAGGGATTATTTCCGGAACAGTCATTGACGGAAATACCAAAACCATTGAATCAGCCACTATTACGCTCTTAAACGCCAGTGATTCTGCTGTCGTTAAAATGGGGGCGGCTGATAAAACCGGTCATTACAGTTTTGAAGGACTGAAAGAAGGGAAATACCTGGTAAAGGTTTCTGCGGTTGGACACAGTATTGGATATTCCGAAACAGTTGAAATCAGCTCCTCAGTTTCCACCCTGAGCCTCAAAACAATCGAACTGGTGCCAATAGCAAAAAGCATCGCTGGGGTAACTGTAACAGCACGTAAACCCCTGATAGAGCAAAAAATTGACCGGACCATTGTGAATGTGGAAGCCGCTGCTTCCAATGTGGGCACTACGGCAATGGAGGTTCTGGAAAAATCACCAGGAGTAACAGTTGACAAGGATGGCAATATCAGCCTGAAAGGCAAACAGGGTGTACAGGTTTATGTGGATGGCCGCCCATCTTATTTATCAGGTGCTGATCTGGCAAACATGCTGAATAATATGAACAGCAGCCAACTGGAACAAATTGAAATCATGACCAATCCCCCGGCAAAATATGAAGCGGCCGGTAATAGCGGGATCATCAATATCAAGACGAAAAAAACAAAGCAGTTTGGGTATAACGGAAGTATTTCAACTTCCTATGCACAGGGCCGTTTACCGAAATTCAGTAACTCAATAAATTTTAACTACCGGAAGAACAAAGTGAATTTCTTTACCAATCTCAGTCAGAGCTATCGCAGAAATTTTCAGGATCTTTTTATTCAGCGGAAATTCATTGACAATAATACCAAAGAAATCAGGTCACTCTTTGACCAGGAAACCAGGATCAGGGAAGGAGGGGAGTCATATAACGGGAAAGTCGGGATGGATTACTTTGCCAGTAAAAAAACAACCTGGGGATTGGTCTTAAACGGGTTTTACAACCCGGGGACTTTCAATAGTAACAGTGATGTAAGAATCGCTAATCCCGGAAATGTGCTCCTGAGCCGGACGATGTCAGGAACCACTAATGACAAGAAATGGACAAACGGGGGTGCGAATTTTAACTTCAGACATGTTTTTGATTCCACCGGCCGTGAACTGACTGCTGATGCTGACCTGCTGAGTTATAAAAGCACCAATGCACAGGATCTGATCAATGCCTATTATGATGCAGGAGGCATTCCGAATGCCAAGACCGACACATTACTGGGTAGTCTGCCACAGGATATTAAAATTTACTCCGGTAAAATTGATTATGTGCATCCGCTCGCGAAAGAAGCCAAACTGGAAGCCGGATTCAAAACCTCTTTTGTTCATACCGACAATAATGCCATCTATGACAGTCTCAACTTTGGTATCCGTGTAAAAGATATCGGCCGGAGTAATTATTTTATATATGATGAGAATGTTAATGCCGCCTATATCAATTATAGCAGACCGCTGGGTAAGAAATTTGTCGGGCAATTTGGATTGCGGGCAGAGAATACCAATGCCAGAGGAAAACAGGTAACAACAGGAACGCGTTTTAAGCGCAATTATACCCAGCTCTTTCCAACCATGTATATTCAATACAATGCGAATAAGAATAATTCATTTGTACTGAACTATGGCAGAAGGATTGAAAGGCCGGATTATGAAGACCTGAACCCCTTTATTATGTTCATTGATAAGTACACCTTTGAACAAGGTAATCCGAACCTGCAACCCCAGTTCTCACATAATATAGAATTGACACATACTTTTAAAGGATTTCTGAATACCACCCTTAACTACACCCGTACAACGGATATGATCAATGAAGTTCTGGAACAAAACCCGGATTCAACAGAAACTTTTATCCGGAAACAGAATATTGCCAGCCAGGAACAATTCGGACTGTCTGTCAGTGCCGGAGGCCAAATCAGGAAATGGTGGACGGCCAATTTTTATACGAATATTTATAATAACCGTTTCAAAGGGATATTAAATGGTGATCAGGTAAGCATTGGTGCCACCACTGCGGTGTTTAATATATCCAGCCAGTTCAAATTTGCAAAAACATGGGGCGCTGAACTGAATGGTTTCTACCGGACACCTGGTGTGGATGGTGTGTTTAAAATTCAGGGAATCGGTGCAATGAATATGGCTTTCTCCAAGCAGGTGATGAAAGGGAAAGGAACATTCAGACTGGGTTTCCGTGATATCTTCTGGTCCCAGCAAGGGAAAGGTACGATCAAGTACAGCAATGTGGATGCAGCCTTTCAGCAAAGAAGAGATTCAAGACAGGTGGCACTTGGATTCACCTATCGCTTCAATAAAGGAAAAACCGGCAATGTTCCCAAAAGAAAAACCGGTGCTGCTGATGATGAAATGAACCGGGTAAGAACCGGTGAGTAAACCGAATCGTTCGTTAGTCAGAAGTATAGTCAGGAATGAAAAGTCTCTCTGTAATACAGGGAGACTTTTCCTGTTAACATAGATTAACATATTTGCATTTTTTGCCTATGAGTTTACCGCTGGTGTATTGACATGAATATCTGACCCCTTAACACGGGATCTACGAAGCTTGTCATATTCAGGAAGGAGATGAAATATTCCTGCTGCATCTTTATCCTGAAAAACAAAAACCATAGCCATGAGAAGAAAAATTTACTTGATCATACAGGCATTTCTGTTACTGGCAGCCATGCCGGCCCTTGCTCAGCAGAAGGGAAAACTGAGCGGGAAAATCACTGATCCTGCCAATGTTCCTCTTACAGCTGTTACCGTCTCTCTTTTAAAATCAAAAGATTCATCATTGGTAAAAGCCACGGTAACCGGTAAGGAAGGTTATTATGAATTTGAAAATATTTCCCCGGGATCCTACCTGCTGCTGCTGAGTTCAGCAGGAATGGAAAAAAGGTTTAGCGAAGTACTTCAGGTAAATGAATCAGGTAATACCACATCAAATCTGACATTACATCCCATTGTGAAAAGTATGGGTGCCGTAACGGTTACGGCACAAAGACCATTTATTGAATCGAAAATTGATAAAACGGTTGTGAATGTGGATGCATCACCCACCAATGCAGGTGCTACTGCGCTGGAAGTGCTGGAAAAATCACCGGGTATCATGGTCAGTAATGACGGGGCCATCAGTCTGCGGGGAAAAGCAGGGGTGATCATCATGGTGGATGGTAAACCTACTTTTCTGTCACCTTCAGATCTGGCCAATCTGCTGAAAAACATGCCGGCCTCTGCCATTGACCAGATTGAAATCATGACCAACCCTTCCTCCAAATATGATGCATCAGGTAATTCGGGAGTGATCAATATTAAAACTAAAAAAGGGAAAATGGCCGGATTCAATGGTTCTATCATGGCCGGTCTCACGACCAGCTTTTTTACAACCGGTAGTACTTTATATGTCATACCTAAATCACAGAACAGTATCAATTTCAATTACAGAAAGAACAAGATCAATTTCTTCGGAAATTATAATCCGAATGCTTTCCGTGGCAGGAGCCAATTGGAGATTAATCGCATAAAACTGGATAATGATAAAAAAATTCTGGGTTATAATGATGTATTGACCCAGTTCAAATTCGGCAATAATAACCATACCCTGAAACTGGGACTTGATTTTTATGCCGATAAGAAAAACACATTCGGGATCGTGGTCAGCGGCTTTACTTTTTCGGGGCATCCCACTCCAAGGACCATCACCAGTACCCATGATGAAAATTATAACCTGCTTTCCAGGATGGTTTCCCAAACTGATAACCGGCTGAATTTTAAAAATCTCAGCACTAATATTAATTATCGTCACCAGTTTGATTCAGCGGGAAGGGAACTGACAGCGGATCTCGATTATATTGTTTATGATAATGTGTCCAGCATGACACTGACCACCGACTTTTTTGATGGAAACGGACAACCCTTCGGCAATCAGTTAATCCTGAACGGGCGTTTACCTTCCAGTATAAAAATCTGGTCGTTTAAATCAGATTATGTTCATCCTTTCAAAAAAGGGGGGAGGCTGGAAGCCGGAGTGAAAAGCAGTATAGTGGACAATGATAATATGGTTAATTATGTAAGATGGGATGGGAGTAAATGGATTGATGATGCGCGGTCCAATCATTTTATTTATGAGGAAAACATCAATGCAGTATATCTGAATGCCAACAGGCAAATTGGAAAATGGTCCCTGCAGGGCGGTCTTCGCCTGGAGAATACCATTGCCAAAGGTCATCAGGTAACCAATGATTCCAGCTTCACCCGGAACTTCACCAATCTTTTCCCCAGTGCTTTTCTGAGCTATGATGCGGATAAGAGTAATAAATTCACTATTTCATACAGCCGGAGGATCACACGTCCCAATTACCAGGACCTGAATCCCTTTATATATTTCCTCGACTCACTTTCCTATCGCAAAGGGAATCCATTCCTCCTGCCTCAGTTCACCCATAATTTCGAGTTAAGCCATTCTTTCAAGGGAAAACTGATTACCACGCTGAACTACAGTAATACCAATAATGTGATTTCACAATTAGTGAAACCGGATGGGGATTTGCTGTATCTCACTTCAGATAATGTGGCGCGGTTCAGGAATATGGGGATCGCCATAACAGCACCCGTACCACTGACCAAATGGTGGAATTCAAATGTATTTATCAATGTTTACAATAATCATTATGAAGGGGTGTATGAAAACAAACCACTGGATATGTCCTTTACTTCATTTATGATCAATATGACCCAGACTTTCACCATCAAACAGGGATTTACGGCAGAAGTCAGTGGCTTTTACCGGGCCCGGGGAATCCAGCAGCTGAATGTGGATGAGCCGATGTATGTCCTGAGTTTTGGTGCCCAGAAACAGGTGCTGAAAGGGAAGGGTACATTACGGCTCAACCTGCGCGATCCGTTCTGGATGCAGCGGTATCAAGGCAAAACACAGTATGATATTGTTGATTCCAGAATCGCCAATAAATGGGATAACCGTCAGGTTACAGCCAGTTTTACTTATCGCTTTGGGAAAACCAGTCAGCAGAATCAGCCCGCACGCCGGAGAAACAGTGCAGCCCAGGATGAGCAAAACAGGGTTGGACAGGGCGGGCAGTAATCAATCAGTTTCCTGTGCAGTAGTTATAGATTGTCCCTCTTTTCCAGGAGGGACTTTTTTATCTTTGTTTCTCAACCAAAACCATCAGCTATGCCATCGTTTGATATTGTCAGTAAAGTAGAAGCACAGGCATTGGATAATGCCGTGAATGTTACCACCAAGGAAATCACGAACCGGTTTGATTTTAAAGGATCACATGTGGTGATTGAACTCGATAAAAAAACATTTGTCATCAAACTGGAAACAGATGATGATATGAAAATGCGGCAGCTGATAGATGTACTGATCAGCAGGGCCCATAAACAAGGGATCTCTCCCGAGGCATTTGATGCTTCCAAAGAAGGGGCACAGAGTGGTAAGGTCTGGAAAAAGGAAGTGAAGGTTCGTAATGGCCTGGCCCAGGAAGATGCCAAGAAAGTAGTCAAGCTCATAAAGGATTCCGGAATGAAAGTACAGGCTTCCATCAATGATGACCTTGTCAGGGTTACCGGAAAAAAAATTGATGATCTTCAGGCGGTGATCCAGCTTTGCCGTAACGGTAACCTCGGTATTCCGTTGCAGTATATTAATATGCGTGACTAAGCGTCTGACGTGGCGTCTGACGCCTTAAAGGGGCGTCTGACGCATTCTCGTTCAAAAGGTGCGTCTGACCGCATCTGACACCTACCCAGGTATCTGAAGCATATGTGCATAACCACCCCAATCCCCCCTTTTCCCGTGGATAATCAGGTGCATAACGGGTGCATATCAAAGAGGGCAAAAATTTGGAAACGGCTGTTCTGGTAAAGTATATTTGATATACAACTGCACGGAATTTTAGCAATAAAAGGAAGTGCCGGAGCTGACAAAGCCCCTCAAAAGGTGGAAGCACTCCAGGAGGACCAGCAACCTGTAAAAGGGTGAAAGGGAATCCGGAAAAAAGAAACCCCTCAAAAGGCGGACATTTTCCAAAAAGCGTCGGGTAAGTAAACAGAAGGCGAAAGCCGGAAGAATGCTCACTTGGCGCTTTTGTTTTTGCAATACTGATAACCTTCTGGTTTCTTTTAACAACACAATTTCATTGGTCCTTGTGGTCTATAGCAGTGTGTATGATATCAGGCCATGATAATCTCCGGCACTTGAAGTAGTGAGTATCAGTCCGGTTCCGGCGGCATAATAATATTGGGTAAAATATTGCATACTGATCAGGTTCCCGTTCATATTGATCTTACTTTCCGCTTCCAGCATCACTACATCTTTATAAACCTTTCCTTCCACCTCTTTACTGATGCCGGTTTCTTTCACGGTAATATGCAAAACGGAAGAAAGTCCATTGGCTGTAAATGCCGCATCCCAGCTTTCCCCGGCTATCAGCTCATCTTTCAGCCAAAGCTGAAAATTATCTTTTCCCATCAATTCAAGGAACATCTGGCCATCTTCTATCCTGACTAAGGCCGGATCAGGAAGGGTACTGTTTTGCATAGTCACCAGATTGCCTTCAACCTGGAGAATTTTGTTGGTATAAACCGATCCATCCTTTAAACGGTATTCCCAACTATTGCCTGCTGTAATTGGATAATATTTCATGGTTCAAATCTAATATCTTGCCGGGAAACCAGCGAACTTGCTCAGGAATAGTATCAGAAATCCGGTATAGGGTAACCAGCATCGGCGTTGAACCGGCATCCCAACTATAATTGATTATTTATCAACATATTGGCTAATGTCCCGGGATAGATTTTTACGGTTCAAGATTTGGAATTGCATGAAAGCCGGCGTATCTTTGCCGCCCAAATTTATCTATTCATTCATACGGCAAAATCCGTGTGACCTTTAAAAATCATCAGATTATGAAAAAAGGACTCCATCCAGACAGCTATCGTTTAGTTGTTTTCAAAGACATGAGTAACGGCCATACTTTTCTCAGCCGTTCCACAACTGCCAGCAAGGAAACCATTCAGTGGGAAGACGGAAAAGAATATCCCCTGGTAAAACTGGAGATTTCTAATATGTCACATCCATTCTTTACCGGTAAAAACATGCTGGTCGACACAGCCGGTCGTATCGACAAATTCAAGAAGAAATACGCAAAAAAAGCAGAATAATATTAACTTGTGCATCACTTGTCCCGCCTGTCGGGATGAGTTTTGTTTTTCATGGCTATACTTTAGACCCCCTGATTCCTCAGGGGGTCTTTCGTTTACATGATTTGTCGTATAGTTTCCGGGACAATTATTTAACAGGAACCAGATCCTTTTTCAGTATAAAGCCGGTGGTGATTTCATTCCCGTTGTCAAAACTGACTTCTACAAAGTTGGTCAGTTGTCTGGTGCTCTCTACGATATTTCCCCTGACCAGGTATCCTTTTCTTCTGGGGCCACCGATTTTGGGATTATCATAAAAGAAAGTCTTTGCCGCAATCACTTTCCATTTCCCCTGTTTGAACATGCCCTCATAGCTGAATTTTTCAAAAGGAATCAATCCGAGTTCCTTGGCTTCAATCTCAATATTTTTCATTGTATTCTCCATATCGGTGGAATTAAAACTGCCGGAAGACTCACGAACAAGCATCCATTGTTTGCGGCCGGCATTCCAACTGAAATCATATTCATATACCCAGCGCCAGTTGCTGCCCCCGTAAAATGAAATAGAAAAAGTACCGGAATAGAGGTTCAGTGACTGAAACGGGTCGCCAAAAACACCCCCTTCGTGTCTTCCCATAATGGCTTTGTCATTACGGATGACCTGCTTCAGTTGACCATTTGTCTGACGAATCAAAACCAGTAATGGACGGGGCATAAACTCTTCCCAGGTACTGTCCTCTAAAGGATTTTTTAAGATCATGATCGCATCCGGTCGCTGGTCTTTATTGATATCACCGGTCTGAAAGTCGAGCAATTCATGACCTGGCAGGATAAAGGGCTTTAGTTCAGCTGGTAATTCCGGGTTTTGGGCCATGACAAAAAAACGGAAGATTAAAGAAAATGATAAAAGGATACCTGATTTGAAATGGGGTTGTCCAGCCATATTAATATGTATTGATGGTATTGCTTATAAAGTTAGCCAAAGCCTGTAAAATAATACTTCGGAACAGAAAGTTCCGTTGTTTGGAAAATACCTGAACATGAATTGGTGCAGCTTTTAAAATCATTGGAAGGTGCGGCTCAACCTGAATTACCTTGTTCTTTTGTACCTTTCCTTTTTATGAACAAACTCATTTTTACAGAAGAATTTTGCCAGCCGGAAAACCTCTATCCCTTTACCCTTACCCGGCAGATCCAGGATATCCGGATCGGAATCCTGACCATCCGTGAAAAGTGGGAAAAAATGATGGGGCTTCTTTCCTATGATAAAAAGGAAGATGATTATAAGGACCTGGACCGGTCAGTTAATATTGATGAAGCCATTGGTGATGGTGCCTGCCTGATGGTACATGGAAACGTGCTGCCTACTCCGGCGCTGATCAAGGCGGTTAAAAAACTAAAGGACGGGGAATTTTTAGCCAGTCCTTCCGGTAACGGGGTTGTGTACCGCATCACCCGGCAGGAAATTATTGACCGCTATAAGATCAAGGTAGGAAAAGCCATTATGCTGAAAGAACCGGTAAAACAGATTTCTTATCCCTGGGATATTTTTCAGTTGAATGACTGGGCCATCCGTCAGGATTTTGACTTATTGACAGCCGGCCGGAAAACGCAGAAAATTTCCAGAACCAATCAATTGATCAACCCCGGAAATATTTTTGTTGAAAAGGGAGCCAGGGTGGAATATGCTGTAATCAATGCTTCCACAGGTCCTGTATATATAGGTAAAAATGCAGAAGTGATGGAAGGTTGTCTGATCCGGGGACCTTTTGCGATGGGAGAATCAGCCTGTTTAAAGATGGGGGCCAAAGTATATGCTGCCACCAGTCTGGGTCCTTCCTGCATAGTAGGTGGCGAAATCAAGAACACGGTAATATTTGGATACACTAATAAAGCCCATGATGGGTATCTCGGAGATTCCGTATTGGGAGAATGGTGTAATCTCGGGGCTGGAACGACCAATAGTAACCTGAAAAATAATGCCAGTGAAGTAAGAATATGGACTCCGGGTGGTGAATTGAATGCCGGAATAAAATGCGGTGTCATGATGGGCGATTATACCCGCACTTCTGTGAATACCTCCATCAACACAGGAACCGTCATTGGTGTAAGCGCCAATGTGTACGGAGCCGGGTTAACACCGAAATATATTCCTTCTTTCAGTTGGGGAAGTGATGGGGTTCAACGGTATGATCTGGAAAAAGCCTTGCTTGATATTGCAGACTGGAAAAAAATGAAAAATCAGGTTTTAACTGAGGATGAAAAGAGTATTTTGAAAGCAGTATATGAAAAATACTGAGCGGAACAGCGTTCAGATTCTGAAAACAAAACAGGCTACTTAACTAGAATGTACAGCCAGTGGCCAGCTGTATCTTTGCAAGAGATTTTTGTCAACTTATATAGAGTCGTAATGAGTATTCAAAACAAATTAAAAGCATTTATGTCAGGAAAAATTGAAGCACAGAAAACAGCCGGTGCGGCCTTTATGGCACAGAACATTTCCAAAGAAGGGGTTAAGGAATTACCCGGAGGCATTCAATATGAAGTGATCAAAGAAGGAACCGGGGCTTCACCTTTGGTAACAGAGAGTGTAAAAGCACATTATAAAGGAACCCTGCTGGATGGAAAAGAATTTGACAATTCCTTTAAAAGAGGACAGCCCTTTACTGCGCCGCTCCGTGCATTGATCAAGGGCTGGCAGGTGGCCCTGCCCATGATGAAGGAAGGCAGTCACTGGAGGTTATGGATTCCATCGGACCTGGCCTATGGCGACAGGGGTGCAGGTGCTGATATTCCCGGAGGTGCCACACTGGTTTTTGAAGTGGAATTGCTGGAAGTGGTCCGGTAATAAATTCCCGGCCAGCATCCCGGAATAGGTTTTCCTATTAAGTGTTTTCTATAGAACTGACCGGGTGTTTTCAGGTCAGCAGAAAGATTTAATTTCCCATAAATTCCAACCAATGCCTGATACAATAACAGATCCGCGTTATCCGATTGGGACTTACGATCCAAAGCCATTTTCTATTGAACAAAAAATAGAATGGCTGGCTGATATTAAGTTTCTTCCCCTGCTGGTAGAAAATGCGATCCTGAACCTGGATGAAGCACAGCTGCATACGCCTTACCGGGAGGGTGGCTGGACAGTTCATCAACTGGTGCATCATATCGCTGACAGCCATATCAATGCTTATTGCCGTTTTAAACTGGGATTAACGGAAGAGAATCCGGCGATCAAACCCTATGATGAAAATAAATGGGTCTTGCTTCATGATGTAGAGAAACTGCCCCTGAATATTTCAATCACCATCCTGCATGCCATCCATGCCCGTTTATATGAAGCATTGAAATATGTAAAGGATGATGAATGGAATAACCGGACCGTCTATCATCCTGAGCACAAAAAAACCATGCGGCTCTGGTACCTGCTGGGTATGTATGCCTGGCATGGCAAACACCATGTGGCACATATTACGGCTTTGAGGGAGAGGATGAAATGGAGGTAAGGCTAGTGGCAAGTGGGGAAGGCAGGTTATGATGAATGATGAATTTTAAATTTTGAATTATTTCCTATTGTGAAATAGCATATCTATGGTCATTCCAATTTCAGCGGCTAATATCTAAATATCATAATATTCCAATATCCTAATATCTCAATATCCCAATATCTCAATATCCGAATATCCGAATCCCCTCCTTCGTCAAGGCTACGACGGGCGAAGCAATACCTAATAACTAATACCTAATACCCATTCTCTCACCAATGAAATGGAAAATCCTCTCCTCCGAATATCTCTTCAACGATCGCTGGTTCAAAGTGCGTAAAGATGTTTGTGAAAGTCCGGAAGGAAAAATTATTGATCCCTATTATGTATACGAATTTCCCACCTGGGTGGGTGTAGTGCCGGTTACTGAAAATGGTGAGGTGGTGATGGTGAAACAATACCGCCATGCCCTGGGAGAGGTTTGTATTGAAATTCCGGGAGGCTGTGTGGATGATACCGATATTTCATTTGAAGAAGCCGCCGCCAGAGAAGTTAGAGAAGAGACAGGATACAGTTTTAGTTCATTCGAGTATCTTGGCCGTATATCTGCAAATCCATCCACCAATACCAACCTCCTGCATATGTTCCTCGCAAGGGGTGGGGTAAAAGTGGGTGAACAAACACTGGATCATAATGAAGAGATCGAAGTACAACTACTGAGTATTGCCGAATTAAAGGACCTGATCCGGGAAAATAAGATTGTTCAATCCATGCATGTGACCTGTATCATGTATGCATTGGAAAAACTGGGTGAATTGAAATATTAGCGGTAGAATGACCAGGCTGCTATTTCCAGGGCATCAAAGATACCGCCCTTATATTCTTCCTTTCCCCAGACAGACCTGACGGATTCAATACTGAGTTCCCCTACAACAAATACACTGCCGCAAACCAGTATCAGGTCATTTTTATCTGCTTTCAATGAAGCCGCATATAAGGCAGTATTTACAGTTGAATAAGCTTTTCCTTTTAGTCCGTGACGATTCGCAGCTTGTAATAATTCTTCCTCCGGCATAGCCCTGGGTATCTGTGCCTTTGTAAAATAATAGTGGGCATTTACGGGAAAAAGACTGAGTACGGTTTCAATATCCTTGTCTTTAACGGCGCCAAAAATAATATGCGCCTGTTGGTGAGGGGTGACGGAGATTTGTTGAACCAATTGCCGGATGCCATCTTCATTATGTGCCACATCCGCCACCAGCAGGGGAGAACGATGCAAAATTTCCCAACGCCCATGAAGACCGGTGATGACTTTTACCTGTTGCAATGCACTGTGAATATGTTGGTCAGCAATAATCCATCCTTTCTTCCGCAATTCTGCCACCGCCGATAAAACCGTGAGCAGATTTTTAGATTGGTAAATGCCACCCAGATCCAGCAGATAGCTTGATTCTTCTTTTGTGGAAAGGTCTTCCACCACGAGTGAAAATCCCTCTTTGTGCCATTGATATTTTTTTATTTTTCTTTCTTCAGTGGCAAGCAGGAGTGGTGCTGATTTATTGATTGCCGTTTCCTGAAAAACAGGTAATGTTTCTGCTAAAGTTTCTCCGATGACAACCGGTACTCCTGGTTTAATAATCCCCGCTTTTTCAAAAGCAATTTTTTCAAGGGTATTGCCCAGGAGGTTCATATGATCCATGCCGATATTGGTGATCACAGACAATTCAGGAGTAATGATATTGGTACTGTCCAATCTGCCTCCTAAACCGGTTTCAATAATGGCGATATCCACTTTTTCTTTGGCAAAATAATCAAAGGCCATGGCTACCGTCAGTTCAAAAAAGCTGGGTTCTATCCGGCCAATCTGATCCTGAATCTTCTCCGTGAAATCAACAACAAAATTCTTACTGATCATTTCCCCATTGATCCTGATTCTTTCCCTGAAATCTTTCAAATGAGGGGAAGTATATAGCCCGGTTTTGTATCCGGCCGTCTGTAAAATGGCGGCCAGCATATGGCTAACGGACCCTTTTCCATTAGTACCGGCAATATGGACCGATTTAAATTGCTGATGCGGGTTCTGAATGGCTGCACAGAGGGCAACGGTATTATCAATATCTTCCTTGTAAGCTGCTGCGCCGATCCTGCTGAACATAGGCAGGCGACCGTAAAGAAATTCAATGGTAGCTTGATAATCCATTCCCGCAAAGGTATAAAAAGAGCTGCCATGACCGGAGCCATGGCAGCTTTCACTATTTTAAAAATATTTAGTTGACCCTGAAGTTAAATTGGACAGTCAGCATTGATTCATGATCTGCTTTATCAAACTTAATATTCTGCAGGTATTGAATAATCGCTTCTTTATAGGCTGAACTGGTTTGGGTAGATCCTTTTGCGATACTTACGAATTTACCTACTCCCTCCGGAGATACATTTACATTCGCATAGATCACGGCCTTATCCAGTTCCCCTTCAAAAGAGTAATAACGTACAATCTTGCGGTCACCGCGGGTTACCTTGGGGCCATTGCCTCTGCCACTGCCCGTGCCATTACCTCCACCGGTTCCGTTACCTGTACCACCGCCTGTGCCATTTCCGTTTCCAACACCAGAACCATTACCGGAACCTCCGGCACG